>CAYSGK010000005.1:0-27911 GCA_964430395.1 uncultured Methylophaga sp. | reverse complement strand
AGTTTAATAACGTTGACAACGGCTTTTTACTTGCTTTCATCAAGTTGACTTACCCAGGAAAGTCCAATAGTTTCAATGGCTTCCTTCATAAAGTTCATGGCTTTTGTTGTCAACTGTTTATTACCCCGCAAACTAAGTTCAATATGTGATTGTTTGCCATGATGCGGTAAACTCGATAGGCGTAGTTCTGGATAATCTGCCACGATCCTCCCCATGGCGTCTAATAGTTCTGATTCATGGCCATTGAGAATATAAATGATTTGTTCGTTTTCTGGTGATTCATTTCTAAGGTCTGGATAGAGGTTATCTAAGATCCATTCTGACATGGGCCATGACATTTCAGGGAAGCCGGGCATAAAATGATGGTTTTTGAATGAAAACCCCGGCACATTATTGATGGGATTAGGAATTATGCGGCTGCCCTCAGGCAAATTGGCCATAAGAATGCGGTTGGGATAAGCCATTTCTGCGAATTGTTTTTCTATAAGAGATAAGGCTTCTGGATGCGGTAATAATGGTACCTCAGCAACCTTAGCAACTGTCTGGCGTGTGCGGTCATCAGGCGTGGCGCCTATGCCACCAAAACTAAACACTAAATCATCACTGGCCAAACTAAATGTTAAGAAGCGCTGTAATTGTTCTGGTTCGTCTCCTACTATAATCGTCCAGCTAAGCTCTAAACCTCGTTTTTCTAATAGTGATTGTACATAATTGAAATGAAGGTCTTGTCTTTTCCCTGAAAGCAGTTCATCTCCAATAATCAACGCGCCAATATTCATATTAATCCTTTTTTACTCGGTTTTATTCCTCATGAAATCAGCTGTTTGAACAAATGAGCTCATTAATTGTTCGGCAAATATTTCATCAAGTTTCATTGTCTTCAATGCTTGAGCCATACAATATAACCATTGGTCCCGTTCTTCAATACCAATAAGGAATGGCATGTGACGTCTCCTTAGTCGTGGGTGCCCGTATTTGTCAGTATAAAGAGGAGGGCCACCGAGCCAGCCGCTTAAAAATAAATAGAGTTTTTCTTCGCTAATAGCAATATCTTGGGGGTGCAATGCGCGAATTAACTGTGTTTGTGCTGTATTACACATTATCTGATAAAAATTTTTGCATAACTGGCGAACAGCCTGCTCGCCACCAATACGCTCATAAGGGGTTTTAACTTCTGACATTTCAGGACTCGATTAATAATGATAGGCTAATTTTAACGCTGTTTGATAGACCTATAAACAATTAGATGGTTGCGACATAATGATAAGATAAGGATAATTGACTAGTTTTCTAGGGAAAGGGACTATATCCTTTCCTTTAACATTAAATTAATACGGAGAAGTTATCCCATGAGTGAAAAAATTATTATGCGTACTGGCGAATGTTTAATTGCCGGTGGCCCAGCATTTACAGCTGCTGAACCAGAAGTTATTATTGGTGAGTTTGACGGTCCATTTGGTACTGCATTTGCTAACTTATTGGGTGACCAAGTACATGGCCATTCACGTGTTTTAGCGTTAATGAACACAGATATGATGGTTAAGCCTGCTACTTTAATGGTGAGCAAAGTAACAGTTAAAAGCAATGCTTATACAACAATTCTTATGGGTACGGTTCAAGGTGCGATTGCTAATGGCGTATTAGATGCCGTTCGTAACGGTACTATCCCTAAAGAAAAAGCGGAAGAATTAGGTATCATCGTTTCTGTTTGGTTAAATCCCGCTATCACTTCAGTTGAAGATTTAGATCATGAAGCATTATTTAGTATTCATCGTGAAGCAACACGTCGTGCGATTGAAAAAGCAATGAACAATGAGCCAAGCATTGATTTCTTATTAGAAAATCAAGATAAATTGGTGCATAAATACTACCAAAATGCGATTGATGCTAAGAAATAATCGTATTTCTAATTGCTAAGTATAAAAACGGTCTGATCATTCTTGGTTAGGCCGTTTTTTTTGTAACATGGGTATAATACTGTGATGGAAAATAATTCAGATCTATATTCGCTTGACAAATTAATGCATGAAACGCGTCAGCTTGCGGCTAAATATCGTCAAGCAACGGGGTCAACACTTGCTGTAACGGGTGAGATCGCTCGATTTGATGTTGCCAAGACATTAGAACTTAATTTAATAGATGATCTTACGCTAGGCCATGATGCTATTGGCACGGGCGATAGGGATGGACTACGAATATTAATCAAAGGACGAGTTATT
This sequence comes from uncultured Methylophaga sp., assembly GCA_964430395.1. Lineage (GTDB taxonomy): Bacteria > Pseudomonadota > Gammaproteobacteria > Nitrosococcales > Methylophagaceae. The sequence goes on along the minus strand of CAYSGK010000005.1, from coordinate 25,692 downwards.
TTCGAAGATAGCAAATCTAGCCCACGAATAGGTCAAATTAAGACCGATGACCGATGGGACAATGTTGTGCTGGTATTATTTGATGATGATTATATGCCTGTTGAAATGTATGAAGCCACAGCAGAAGATATAAAAGAAGCAATAGGAACCGAATCAGGTTCAGCCAATAAAAAACGAGGCGCCATGTCGGTCGCTCAATTTAAAAGAATTGGCCAATTAGTGTGGAATAATAGTTCTAATTAAAACTGGGAGAAAGTTGTGGAGAACATAGATGTAACGAAGTTTATATTTTGGGGCATTATCGCCGTTGCTGTATTTTATCTTGTCTCTGTATATAACGGACTGGTCTCTCTTAAACATGCGGTAAGTAAAGCGTGGGCAAATATTGATGTATTGCTCAAACAACGTCATGATGAATTGCCAAAACTAGTCGAAACCTGCAAGCAATATATGGAATATGAGCAGGAAACACTTGAAAAAGTAATGCAGGCACGCACATCGGTTGCATCCGCCCAACAGTCTGGTGACATGGCTGCTTTAGGCAAGGCCGAAGGCGCTATGCGTCTAGGTTTAGGTAGTTTATTTGCTGTTGCCGAAGCGTACCCTGATTTAAAAGCCAATGAAACATTTCAACACTTACAAGCACGCATAACAGGTTTAGAAAATGATATTGCCGATCGCCGCGAATTTTATAATGAAAGCGTGAATAACAATAATGTACGTATCGAACAGTTTCCCGATGTAATCATTGCCCGCTTTTTTAATTTTAAGAGCTTTGACTTATTAGAATTTTCTGACGAAGAAAAAACAGATGTTGATATCGGTCAACTATTTGATAAATAAAAGATAGTTTTATGTTTCAGCAGTTCATCACTTCTGTTAAGGAAGCGATTATGCAACTGACGAATGGTGAGTTTCTGCTTATATCAACCATTGCCACCGTCATTGCCATCTATGCCTTTTATCAAATGGTCAAAAGGCATCATTACACCCGTTTAATTGAAAATACGCCTACCTCTAATATTCGTAGTGCTGCTCAAGGCTACGTTGAACTCAATGGTAAAGCTCAGTTAATGGATGGTTCAACGATTATCTCACCACTTTCAAGTCGACATTGTGTTTGGTACCACTATAAAATAGAAGAAGAGTTTACTTATCAAGACAGTAAGGGCAATACCGTTCGATCTTGGCGAACCATAAAAACAGCAACAAGTGATGAATTATTTTTAATCGAAGATCAAACGGGAAGATGTATTATCGATCCTGATGATGCTGATGTTGTCACAACCGATAATCGTGTTTGGTATGATCGTTCATTACTAAGATCTCGCCGGTACACCGAAAAGCTTATCACCCAAAATGAACCTTTATATGCAATTGGCTTGTTCAAAACAGTCGATCGCACAGAGCGACATAAATTTAAACACCATGTTGCCGAGCTATTACGAAAATGGAAGAAAGCGCCTAATTTATTATTACTTAAATATGATAAAGATAATAATGGGCAACTGAGTGAGCAAGAATGGCAACGCGTTCGCTTAGCGGCAGAGCGACAAGTGCGTAGTGAATATGGTCAACAGGAAAGTCAACAAGCTCTTAATTTAATGAAAATGACAGATAATAAAGACCATGCTTTTATACTCTCAACACTATCAGAAGAAAAATTAGTAAAGCGCTATCAATTACATGTGATGGGCTATATCTCGACATTTTTTATTTTGGGATGCTTGGTCGTTTGGGCCATCAATATCAGACTAGGCACATAATTAATGAACAATATATTTAATGAAGGCGGTTTATTATCAACACATATTAAAGACTATGCCCCTCGTGACCAGCAGCTTGAGATGGCAAACACTATTGAAAAAGCATTAGCTGAAAGCACGACTTTAATTGCAGAGGCGGGGACAGGTACAGGTAAAACCTACGCCTATCTGGCGCCAGCAATATTATCTGGCCAAAAAGTATTTATCTCTACGGGCACAAAAAACTTGCAAGATCAGCTTTTTAATAAAGATCTACCTACATTAAGAAAAGCGCTGGCCACGCCATTTCGAGCCGCATTATTAAAAGGGCGTAGCAACTACCTTTGTCATTATCGACTCGATTTAGCACAAACCGATCCACAGCAAAAATATCATTATCAGACACTGCAAGATCTGGTCGAATGGGCTGATTTATCAAAAAGTGGTGATTTAAGCGAAAGTGATATTTTAGAAGACAAATCGCCATTGTGGTCAAAAGTAACATCCACAATTGATAATTGCCTAGGTCAAGAATGCCCAAATTATGATGAATGTTTTGTGCTTGAAGCACGAAAAAAGGCACAAGAAGCTGATATTGTTGTTATTAACCATCACTTATTAATGTCCGATATGGCCTTAAAAGCCTCTGGCCAAGGCGAGGTTCTGCCTAGTGCTGATGCCTATATCATAGATGAAGCGCATCAACTCCCCGACATCGCGAGCCAATTTTTAGGTAACCGTGTTAGCAGCCATCAAATTCAAGAATTGTGCAGAGACAGCATCAGCGAAATGGAACAAGATGCTGAAGATATGGGAAAAATACGAGATTACGCAGATAAAGTGGAAGCGGCTCTACACAGCTTGCGTACCAGTATCGGCGATAATGAGCAGCGAACGCCTTGGCTTCAGATCCTTGAAAAACTAGGTGTCAAAGTAAAATTAGCGGATCTTGTTAGCAGTTTAAATGATTTATTAGAACAACTTGAATTGGCTGCAGAGCGGGGCAAAGGCTTGCAACAATGCCATGTACGCTGTGATGAATTAATAAGTTTATTAGAATATTTTGATCAAACAAAGCCCGATGATAATATGATTTTATGGGCTGATATTCGCGCTACAGGCTTAGTTTTGCACGCCACACCACACGAAGTCAGCCATTATTTCCAAGAGTGGATGGATGAAAAACCCACGGCATGGATCTTCACTTCAGCAACACTCACTGTTGCAGGAAAATTTAATAATTTTAGTCAGCAGTTAGGCATTGCCGATGCTGAAACTAAAATATGGCCAAGCCCCTTTGATTTTGAAAAACAAAGCCTGCTGTATATGCCTCATATACCTGTCGAACCTAAAGATGATGACTATAATCAGCATATTGTAGATTTAGCAAAGCAGATTATCGAATACAGTAAAGGGCGAACCTTTCTATTATTTACCAGCTACCGTGCAATGAATATTGTTGCAGATGCTCTCGCTGAAATAGATTATCCATTGATGGTGCAAGGCACGGCATCAAAAGCAAAACTATTAGATGATTTTCGTCAGCATGGCAATGCCGTCTTGTTGGGCACAAATAGCTTCTGGGAAGGCGTTGATGTGCGTGGTGAAGCCTTATCTTGCGTAATGATTGATAAGATTCCTTTTGCTTCCCCTGGTGATCCCGTGTTGCAAGCCCGTATTGATGCATTAAGAGAGCGGGGCGGCAACCCATTTTCTAGTATCCAGATCCCATCAGCCGTTATTCAACTTAAGCAAGGCATTGGAAGGTTAATACGTGATCCCAAAGATTATGGTGTATTAGTACTCTGTGATCCTAGATTTCTGACTAAACCCTACGGAAAGCTCTTTTTACGTAGTCTGCCAGCAATGCCTATTACACAGAAAGTTGAAGATGTAGAGCAGTTTTTCAAAGATAGATAAGCTGAAAACGGGATAAGCATAGTTATCCCGTTTTCAGCTTAGACAGGGTTTAAAAAAAACGGTGTTTTCACAAAATGCTTCTAGCTGAGCTTTTATTATCTTTGTTCAAGAAAAGCAAAACCAGTCATAAATGCTTGCTCTTGAAACTGCTTTAAGCCGGTTTCTTTAAAACTCATTTTAACATGACTATTTTTAATTATTTCTTTAGTTTTAGAAGGAGATAGAAGTGAAACTTCAAGTTGATCCGATAGCTGAATAGTGGCTTCTAATTTGAAGCTAACTGCACCACCAGCAAATTTACCTTTAGTCATGCGCTCACGAATAACAATATTTTCAATTTGATAATCTTTCATTAATTGTACAAAATCAAATTGAAATTTTCTGAGCTGCTCAGTACTTGTCGCATCAGCAATTGATAGTTTTTTTACTCGACAATCATGCAGGTTATATAATCCATTAGTGAGTGACATTAAACAAATAATGGCATCGTTCGCTTTAAGATCTACAGCACAAATTCTCATTTTCAACCTAATTCTGAATTTAAACAGGCAGTATACCCGAGATCCAGCCTGCTCACCCTACAATTCAGCAGGGTTTTGCCTGAAATAGGACTGTAATTGCTGGTAAACATGAGGGCTATGTAATTCAAGGATATGGGGTGCCGTAAAAAAATATTCACAACAAACAGCAAAAAACTCTGCTGAATTAGTTGCGGCATAATTATTAATATAGCTGCGCTCGTGATGATTAACTTGGCTAATTAATCTTTCATATGCTCCTCCTAAATATTTAGACCATTTTTCTTTCGACATATTAGGTGGTAGAGGAGGTTGACCATTTGCCCTACCCGATAACATATCTAATTTATGGGCAAATTCGTGAATGATAATATTATGCCCTAGGTGTAAGGTATAGCTGTCTTTAATAACATCTTCCCAAGATAAAATAACCGGCCCTCTTCCCCATGATTCACCACTTAGAGTATTGACTTGTTTGTGCATAATGCCATTTTCGTCTATCGTATCTCGCTGAACTACAAATGCCGCAGGATAAATAATTATTTCTATCCAGCCATTAAAGGCATTTAAGCCTAAATATAAAACTTCGATACAGGCTTGAGAGGCTATTGTAATCGCCATCTCAAGCGTTATGGTTAAATCATGGGCGCCAGTAAATGATTTTTGATGAATAAACACTGTACTTAATAATCTAAGCCGTGTTTTTTCTTTATTTGTGCGTCTTTGTACTAAAGGAATTTGTGAGGTGACATCACGCCAAAGCGAATAAGGAATGGCATGTTTTTTTAGTGTTCTGATCGTCAGAAAGCGGGTTAAAAAATTCATTTAATACATTCTATGACGGAATAACCATCCTGCAAAACTAAGTGAAACGACACCGATTATAGCCATGGGCCAATATTGATTTAACAGTAGCAGATAGCTATCGCCTTCAAGAAAAACACCCCGCACGATAATCAAAAAATACCGAAGAGGATCAAGCAAGGTCAACCACTGTAATGCTTCAGGCATATTAGCAATGGGGGTAGAAAAACCAGATAAAATAACGGCAGGAACCAATAATAAAAAAGCGCCCATTACGGCTTGTTGCTGAGTGACAGCAATAGCTGAAATCATCAAGCCTAAGCCTGTTGCTGAAAGGATAAATAGTGCGAGTCCCAGATAAAGTGCGCCAAGATTGCCGCGTAGAGGAATATCAAATAGGAGCACGGCGACCAGAATAATAAATGAGGCTTCAACCAATCCAATTACAATACCGGGGATCGCTTTACCTAATAGTATTTCGATTGGTCTCATGGGGGTCACTAGTAATTGATCGAATGTACCTTCTTCTCGTTCTCGGGCAACAGAAAGGGCGGTGACGATTAATGTTACGACCAATGTTAATAACCCTACAATGCCAGGAATAATAAACCATTGCGAACGCAGATTTTCGTTATACCAACTACGGGTTTCAAGCTGTATTTTAGAGCCAGCACTAATGCCATTCTTTTCTGACCAATCACGATTATAGTCTAATAGGATATTACGTAAATAATTTAGAGCAATCATAGCTGTATTGGAATTGCGTCCATCCAATATAGCTTGTATGGAAGCGTGGTGACGGTGATTAAGATCAGCACTAAAGTTTGGCCCGATAGTGATGACAATTAACGCATCTCTATTATCAATAAGTGGGGGGATTTCACTATCATGATTAATAGTTTTGATAATATCAAAATTAGTTGAGCCTTCAATGTGGCTGATAAAGTCCCGGGAGTATTCCCCTTGATCTTGATTATAAATAGCAATAGCAACATGATTGAGATCGTAAGTAGCCGCAAAACCAAATACAATTAATTGCATAATAGGCGGGCCAATAATCACTAGTCGGCTGCGTTTGTCACGAAAAAGAGCCAAAAATTCTTTAATGGCTAGGGCTAGAATATATCGCATTATTCATTAATCCAAACGTTTATAGGATTTACGCCAAACAATGGCAAAGAAGAACAAGAACATGATCAATAATGCAGCTAAATTACTTAAAATTACCGGCCAAACATCGCCTGCAAGGAAAAGAGTTTGTAATATAGCAACAAAATAACGGGCAGGGACAATATGGGTGATAACTTGTATCGCTGTTGGCATGGAATTAATGTCAAATAGAAATCCTGACAAAATAAATGCTGGCAAAAAGGTCACTAAAATGGCGATCTGCCCTGCAACGAACTGATTTTTAGATAGTATTGAGATCAATAAGCCGATTAGAAGTGCAACCAGCATAAATAAAGCTGAGCTAACAGTTAATAGCCAAAATGAACCCAAGAAAGGTACATTGAACAGCCAAATAGCAAGGGCAACACTAAAAAACATACCTGCCATACCTAAAATAAAATAAGGAATAAGTTTGCCGAGTAGCATCTCACTCATTCGTAGTGGTGTTGCCATTAATGCTTCCATTGTACCGCGTTCCCATTCGCGAGCAACCACCATCGCCGTCAAAAGTGAGCCAATCAATGTCATAATGATCGCAATAATTCCCGGCACTAAAAACATTCGGCTTGATAGTGCAGCATTAAACCAAACCCGCTGTTCTAAGGTGACAGGTAACGGAAGTGAGTTACCTTGCACAGTGGAATATTGATTTAGCCATGCAAGCCATACACCTTGGATATAGCCTTTGGTAATATTAGCTTGATTAGAATCTACACTGTTAATAAGGACTGAAATAGGGGCATCTTGACCGGCTATCAATTGTTTAGAAAAGTTATTACGCAACCACAGAATGCTAGTAATTTTTCTTTCTTCTAAAGCACGCTGAGCTTGTTGAATTGTTGTGAAATAAGAGGGTTTGAAATAATCTGAACGTTCAAAAGAACCTGAAAGTGATTGTGTCGTTAGATCTGGTTTTTCAATTACAATCCCTAGCTTGATATCTTTAGCATCGAGCGATACGCCATAGCCAAAGAGCAGCAATAACAATAATGGCATAAGAAAAGCGATCCCAATGCTGGATGGATCACGAATGATTTGCCACATTTCTTTGCGGATCAAGCCTGATAGTCGCATCAAAGCTGGATATCGCTTATGAATCATGATTTTGCCTTTTTTCTATCAGGTATATAAACGCATCTTCCATTGTTGGTTCAGGCTTATCTATCGTTTTAGCTTGAGCTCTTAATTGCTTAGGCGTGCCACTGGATAAAATTCTTCCACTTTCCATAATAACTAATCGGTCACAATAATTGGCTTCCTCCATAAAATGAGTTGTCACTAAAACGGTGACGCCACTTTCTGCCAACATATTGGTGCGCTCCCAAAATTCACGTCGGGCAAGCGGATCAACACCTGAAGTAGGTTCATCAAGAAATAAAATATCGGGATCATGCATCAGAGCAACTGCAAATGAAAGGCGTTGTTTGAAACCTAACGGCAATAAACCTGCATTAGTATCACGATAATTTTCTAATTCAAAGGTCGTTAGTGCCCAATCAATACGCTGTTTCTGTTGATGACTCTTCAAACCGTAAGCACTGGAAAAGAATTTTAGATTCTGCTGCACCGATAATTGACTATACAAGGAAAATTTCTGTGCCATATAACCAATTCGGCTTCGAGCATCTGCTGAGGCTACACGTAAATCTTTGCCTGCAATAGATAGCTTGCCACTTGATGCTGGTAATAGACCACATAACATACGAAAGGTGGTTGACTTGCCTGCGCCATTAGCGCCCAAGAGACCAAATATTTCCCCACGTTTTACTGAAAAACCAATATCATTTACGGCAATAAAATCACCAAACTGACGAACTAGATGTTCTACTTTTATTACATCTACATTTTCACTGTCTGTTTTATGCTTCAATGATTGTTGATGCAAAGCAGGTTTTGTTTTCAACATTGCTATAAAAGCATCTTCAAAATGTGGTTTTATAGGAGTAACAATCATGTTTTTATGATTGGGTAAAATATGTGCAATGTCAGCCTGTTTATTTTTTTGCATTATTACACGGACTGATTCGGTATCAATTAGTGCGTCGAGTACACCATCAGCCTGGCTTAACTCAGTTTGCAAAGAACGATGGCTTTGAGTGGTCGAACTAATGTGAAATACGCGTCCAACAACTTCATCAGTAAATTGCTGTGGGGGCGCTTGTTTGATTAACTCACCTTCATGTAATAGCACCACGTCATCACAACGCTCAGCTTCATCTAAATAAGCCGTCGCTAACAAAACAGTCATTGCTGATTGTGAAACTTGTGAATAGACAATTTCCCATAATTCTCTACGCGAAACAGGATCAACGCCCACGGTCGCTTCATCTAATAGTAGCAACTTAGGTGATTTAATTAATGTACAGGCTAAGCCCAGTTTTTGTTTCATTCCACCTGATAATTTTCCTGCCAAACGATTCACAAAAGGTTTTAGCCCCGTCATATGCATTAATTCAACAAAGCGCTCTACACGATCTTGTTTTGATATATTTTGCAGATCTGCATATAAATCTAAGTTTTCTTGAACTGTGAGATCTTCATAAAGACCAAATCGTTGCGGCATATAACCGATAGAAGCTTGAATACGTAATGAATCAGAACGCGTATCAAAACCTAATACAGATACCTGCCCAGCGTCGGCATTGAGAAGCCCAGAAATTAAACGTAGAAGCGTAGTTTTTCCTGCACCATCGGGGCCAATCAACCCTGTTACTTGTCCAGGTCTGATTGAAAAGCCAACATTCTTTAAAGCTGAAATCTGCTGATTTCCACGAAAGAAGCTTTTACTCACATTCGTCAGTGAAAGCACTGAATTTGTCATTATTATTGGCAGGCAGAGGTTGCAGAAGCTTGTTCTGAGGGTGCGACATCCGTTGCCAAATGCACAGTAACAGGCATGCCTAAACGAAGTTCATCTTGTGGGTTGCATGCATAAATTCGAATAGAATAAACTAAGCGCGTACGCAATTGTTCAGTCTGCACAGTTTTTGGAGTGAATTCAGCAGTAGGTGAAATATAACCAACCCATCCTTGGTAGCTTTTATTCGGATAACTATCTGTGAAAATAACGGCAGCACTACCTAATGCAATTTTCCCTAAATCAGGCTCAGATAAATAAGCACGAACCCAAACTGGATCTGTAAAAGCAAGTGTCATCACCGGTGACTGAGGAAAAGTCATCTCACCGACTTCAAGAATACGATCTCTTATAATGCCATTATCGGGCGCATAAAGATGAGTATCATCCAACTTTTGTTGTATCAATTGAACAGTTGCTTCACTACCTGTGACAGCAGCTTTAGCGGCGGCAATATCTTCTCGACGAAAGCCAGATTTTAATAAAACAAGAGCCTGATAGACTGCCTGACTTTCTGCTCGGGCAACATCGGCTGAAGCTTGAGCATTTTCAACGTCTTCAGGAGAAACCAATTTCTTCTTGAGAAGAGGGCTTAACCTTTTATAGTTATCGATAGCCGATTTCTCCTTAGCTTTAGCTGCACGATATTGAGCTTTAGCTTTGTCGATTTCTTCTTTTCGATAACCAGCCTCAAGTTTTTTTAATATTTGCTGACTTGCAAGTAGCTTAGCTTGGGCTTGTAATAGCTCTGACTCTAATATTTCAGTATGTAACGTTGCCAATAGTTGACCTTTTTTTACATGATCACCTTCTTGTACTAGTAACTTATTTATATGTTCACTACTATTAAATGCAAGCTGAGCTTCCCTTATATCAACATTTCCATAAAGAACAACTTTTGTATCGTCAACTGTGTTTTTTGAATTCAAAAAATAATATGCTCCTATAGCAGTCGCAAGTATGAGTACAAATAAAATGATGATTTTCTTGAACATTAGATATATCCAATTTAGTTTAAAGTTTGTGATTATTAGTATAAGTTATTTATATAAAAATTAATGTATTAGATTGAAACAATGGCAGCTTCTCGATTATTGATAAGCTTGTAGAGACCTATTTTTACAAAGTCATTTAACAAAAACTCCATAAATGCATATCCCCAAGCTAATAGTACAAATTGCCAGCTGATAGCGGTTACAAAAATACCGTTCACAGCAAATATGGTACCGATAATCTCAGTACCAAAGATAGCTGAAAGGAGTATAGGCGAAGGTAAGGGTGTCTCCCAGAACCAACCTTTATTTCGAGTAACAAAAATAGTGCTATGTCCTGCAATCAGTAGTTTAAGAAAGATAATTGTTTGAATGATATTTTCTTCTAACCCATGTTGACGGAGTATAAAAAATAATAAAAATGAAGCTGAAACACCTGTGACACCTAAAACAGTGGCAATAGTAAATAATTCTTTCATATTCCAGCGTACAGGATTACTGTCTAATTCATTATTGTCATAAGCAATAGCCATGATGGGTAGATCATTCAGTAATGCGAGCAATATAACCATTAAGGCAGTAAGTGGATAAAAATTAAACAGCACAATACTCAACGAAATAAACAAGATGATACGAATTGTTTCAGCAATACGAAATGTGGCATAACTTTTCATTCGCTCAAATGTATAGCGTGCTTGTTCAATGGCATGATTAATAACAGATAATCCAGGTGCCGTTAAAATAATATCTGCGGCAGCTCTGGCAGCATCAGTCGCATTAGACACAGCAAAACCACAGTCTGCCTTTTTTAGGGCAGGGGCATCATTAACTCCATCACCTGTCATACCAACAATATGACCCGCTTTTTGTAGTGTATCTACAATGGCGTATTTATCTTCTGGTAATACTTCAGCAAAAATATCAACAGACTCAATCATTGCTATCAATGCTGATTCATGGGTATGAATAAATTGTTGTTTTAGCAGACTGGTATCATAGATTTGTTCTAATTCATTTATCACCTCGTCAGCAAAATGTTGTGCATTTTTATGAGATACATCAGGATGAAGTTTATGATAGATAGCGTGCGACAACGCTTCCGACAATTTGATTATTTCCTGCCCAGACTTCCCCGTCACTTGTGACGATCGTACGGCATGTTTTTTTAAACCCAACATATGTCCAATTTCACGTGCGATAGCTATGTTGTCACCAGTAATCATTTTAACTTCCACACCATATTTACGCATATCTTTTATAACTTGTTTTGAATCTTTACGTGGCGGATCAATAAGAGGTATAAGACCTAATAAATCTAAAGTTCCCCCCTCAGGTTGAATGGCTACAGCAAGTGTTCGGTAGCCATTGCTAGCGAGTAGGTCAATGCTTTTATTAATAGCGATCATTTCGTTATCAGAGAGTTCAGACATATTTAAAATGATTTGTGGTGCCCCTTTGTAAACAGTCATTTGAATATCGTTTTTAGTGACTATGGAAGAAGTGTGTTTACTGGTAGGGTCAAAAGGTGTAAAACTTTTTTGTTGCCATTGATGCCAATCACTATCTGGAAAATGTTGGCTTATGTAATAAAAAAGAGGGGTTTCAATGGGATCATTATTCTCTTTACGAGAAGCAAGAACAGCATATAGAAACAACTCTTCTTCGGTGTGACCCTTTAGGAGAATAGGGGAGGCGACACTCATTTCATTTTTGGTTAATGTTCCTGTTTTGTCAGAACAGAAAATATTGACACCCGCTAATTCTTCAATCGCGGTGAGACGTGAAACAATCGCTTTTTTTCTAGCTAAATTGAGTGCCCCAACCGCCATGGTTACCGATAAAACTGCAGGTAATGCAACAGGGATCGCCGCAACAGTTAACACCAAGGCAAAACGGGTCAAATCCATAAGATCTTCATGCCGAAATATTCCAACGATAATTACTAGTGAAACTAATAACAGTGATAAAACAATCAAAAAATTACCTATTTGGATAACCATTTTTTGAAAATGACTTCGTTCTTCTAATGATGCCTTAGCAACTAAAGAAGCAACAGAATTGAACCGAGTATGCGTTCCTGTATTGATGACAAGTGCTCGCATTTCACCTTGTTTAATCGTTGTATTGGTATAGGCAACATCATCAGGGCGTTTTGTTACAGGTAGAGATTCACCTGTTAAAGCAGATTCATCAATAGATAGGTAGTCACCATCAATAAGAAGTACATCGGCTGGAATAACATCGCCAATACGTAAATGAACAATATCACCAGGTACCAAGTCAGAAGAAGGTACAGTAATAAAATGACCTTGCCTTAAAACTTTCACATTAAGCGTAACTTGCTGTTTCAATGCTTTAAGTGCATTTAATGCTCGATGTTCTTGAAAAAAATCTAAAATGGCATTGATCAGTAGCATGACACTAATAATAATAAAATCTTCCCATTTATGTACCACAGCAGAAAGGATGGCTGCAATTTCAATCATCCATGGAATAGGCCCCCAAAAACGTCGAAATATACGATGCCATAAGGGTTCTTCCTTAGCTTCAATTTCATTGGGACCAAATTGTTTAAACCTTGCATTAACCTGCTTGTCATTTAGGCCATATTCTGGATCAATTGACCAGTTTTCTAATATTTCTTGGACTTTATGACCTGCATATTCATCGGTAGACTGATTATTGGCAATATCCGTCATTTTATAGAAACTCCGTAACTGATTGGGCTAAAAAATTTGCCAAAAACACTGCATTTGTAGGGTGAGGAATACTGTCAGTACTCCATATATTAGTCACATTTTCTAGCTTTAATTCTGTAATAGCATTATTTACAAATATGGCATGTGTTACCAGTACTGAAACGGAAGCAGGGGAGTATTTTGCTAACTCTTGCGCCGTTGCAATTAGCGTTTTTCCAGTACTTGCAACATCATCAACTAAAATAATATTTCTATTTTTATATTCTGCTTTTGATAGTGATACCTTTACAGTTGTATCTCCTATGCGTTTTTTGGTCGCAATGCTGTAATCCATTTTATAATGAGATGCAATATCTGACACCCATTGCTCAGATTCCAGATCAGGCCCCATAAGAAAAGGATCCATTATATTTTCTTGAATAAAATGGGCCATCGGTTCGGTAGCATTCACATTGATTGCATGTTTAACTGGGATGGCCTGCGCTAGTTTTGATATACGATGGAGGTGGGCATCAATCGTTAACACATTGTCAAAATAACTCGCCAACATATCCCCTACAATCGTTTGGCTGATTATTTCACCTGGATGAAAGGCTTTATCTTGACGCATATAACAAAGATAAGGTGAAACTAAACTCATTGTTTCTATACCTCGCTTTCGCAAGTATGCGGCTACCATAAATAATTCAATTAATTTCTCATTAGGCTCATTTAAACTACGACAAATAATGATATGTTTGGGTAGATCCACTGGGAGGGTTATTTTACTTTCACCATCGGGAAAGCGATGAATATTTACCTCGGCATAAGGTAATTCAGATGCTTCTGCCAAGCGAACAGCCTGAAGGTGATATTCAGGAAAGCCAAGTAATAAAGTTGAGTTATTCATGATTAGTCCCACTCTGAATTATATATGAAGGCTCTTTCTCTGCCGCTGCTATAGCAAAATTAAAGTCAGCATTAAATTGAGCATAAATAGTAAATAGGGTTTCTCCTTTTTGAGCGTTGTCCCCGACCTTTTTATTCAGATAGACTCCCGCAGATTTATCCATAGGAGCACCTGCTAGCCTTGCAATTCTCGCTATCTTAAGATTATCAATTGATTCAATAAAGCCATCTTTAGAAGCAATAACCTGATGTTGTAATTTACCTAATTTTGGGATGACTGAATTTCTACCCTGAGAATCTATAATGGCATTCATTTTTTCTAAGGCTCGCCCAGACTCAAGAATATCACGGGCAATATCATATCCTTGGCCGCCACGCACATCAAAATCAAACTCTATAATTCTTCCAGCAAGTTGTAATGACTTTTCGCGTAGGTCATGAGGAGCCTCTGGATCATTCTCGAGCACTTTCATCACATCTAATGTCTCAAGAACAGGGCCTATTCCACGACCTATCGGCTGGCTACCATCAGTTAAAACGACTTCAATATGTAGGCCTATTTTATCGCCAACGTATTCAAATGTTTTTCTTAGCTTTTGTCCCTCCGTGGAATTACGTATTTTTGCCGTTTTTCCGATAGGAATATCAATCAATAAGTGTGTTGCCCCTGCAGCCACTTTTTTCGATAGTATTGAAGCCACCATTTGTCCTATAGAATCCATAGAAAGGGGACGCTCAACGGCAATCAGAATATCATCTGCAGGTGCTAAATCAGCTGTACCTCCCCAAACAATAAAAGCGCGTTCATGTTGAACTGTTTCTCTAAGATCTTGTTGCGACTGATTTACATTGGCTAATACTTCCATTGTATCTGCAGTGCCTGCTGGAGAGGTGATAGCACGACTTGATGTTTTAGGTATTAACATGCCATGAGCAGCAACAATAGGGACGATTAACATGGTTGTTCTATTTCCAGGAATACCGCCAATGCAGTGTTTGTCTGCTACAAGATGCTCGCTCCAATCGAGGCGCTTGCCTGTGTTTACCATTGCTCTAGTTAAACTTAAAATTTCTTCCCGCTCCATACCTGATTCAGCACAACCCACTAAAAATGCTGCAATTTCAATCTTGGAATAACGATTGTTGACTATGTCCTGAATAATTTTAAGGTAGGCATTGTAACTCAGGCGTTCACCTGCAATTTTAAGATGTACAGATTTAAGTGATGACGGCGGGGTGGCATGACTGACATATACTTCCGTTCCTTCAGCGTGATTAAGCTGTTGAAATACTTGCTCGCTTAATCCTAATTGATCAGGTGCCGTGATCAGCTCATCATCAACAATATTTAATACAGCTATAACAGGGTTTCCGTTGCCGATAAGATGAATTTCAATTTTATTAAGTGCTTGGAAACCTTCCGTCCGGTAAATCAGACAATCACGGTGTAGATAGGCTACGTTTTCTTTATAAGTATCGATGGCAACGCGACGAAGTTTTAGTGGGGGCATGTTTATTGTGTTTTTATTCATAAGCTAGTTCCCACTACTTTCATTGTGATGCCAAGTCCATTCTCTAATATCAGGCATATCTTGACCATAATCAGTAATATATTGCGTGTGTTCAATTAACTTATCACGCATTAATTGTTTTAAATAAGCTTGTTTAGAACCTAGACCTTGAACACGATCAATAACATTTTTAACTAGATGAAAACGATCTAAATCATTCAATACAGTCATATCAAACGGCGTGGTAGTAGTGCCTTCTTCTTTATAACCATGCACATGAATATCATTATGATTGTGACGTTGATAAGTCAATCGGTGGATAAGCCAAGGATAACCATGAAATGCAAAAATGACAGGGGTATTGGCCGGAAATAGAGCATCATAATCTTTGTCATTGAGACCGCTAGGATGTTGATCTTCAGGTTCTAATGTCATCAAATCTACAATATTAATTACCCTTATTTTTAACTGAGGTAATTGTTGATTAAGAATTTTGACAGCAGCCAATGTTTCAAGTGTAGGGATATCTCCTGCACAAGCCATAATAACATCTGGTTCACTGTCTTTATCATTGCTAGCCCATTCCCAAATACCGATACCTGTTTGACAGTGGCTAGTTGCAGATTCTATATCTAGCCACTGTAGTTCAGATTGTTTACCTGCAACAATGACATTAACACGGTCATGACTTTGCAGACAATGCTGCGTGACACAGAGTAATGTATTGGCATCAGGAGGGAGATATACTCGTATAATTGCAGATTTCTTATTGACCACATGATCAATAAAACCAGGATCTTGATGAGAAAAGCCATTGTGATCTTGCCTCCACACATGGGATGTAAGCAAAATATTAAGAGAGGCAATAGGGCGACGCCATGCGATTTCCTTACTGACCTTCAACCATTTTGCATGTTGATTAAACATAGAATCAACAATATGAATAAAGGCTTCATAACATGAAAACAATCCATGTCGTCCAGTTAACAAATAACCTTCTAACCAGCCTTGGCAGGTATGCTCGGATAAAATTTCCATAACTCGTCCATCCGCTGCTAGATGATTGTCATAACTATATGTTTCTGCCATCCAACTACGATTAGTCACTTCAAGTACTGCACCTAAGCGATTAGATTTGGTCTCGTCTGGCCCCATAATTCGGAAATTTGAATACGGATTATTTAATGTCATCACATCACGAAGGTACTCGCCCATTTTGCGTGTTGCCTCACCTAGTACATTACCGGGTGTAGGGACACTTACAGCGTAATCTCGATAATCTGGTAACAGAAGATCACGTAACATTAAACCACCATTTGCATGAGGGTTTGCTCCCATACGGCGTAGTCCTTCAGGTGCAAGACTGGCAATATCTTCTTTCAGTTGCCCTTGATGATCAAACAATTGTTCAGGATGATAACTTTTCATCCACTTTTCTAATGTGTGAAGATGCTCTGTATTTTCAGCCAACTCAGCAAATGGCACTTGATGAGATCGCCAGTAATCTTCTAGTTTTAAACCATCAAGTTCTTTAGGACAAGTCCAGCCCTTAGGAGTCCGTAAAATGATCATTGGCCAGCGTGGACGAGTAGATATTGTTGAATTTCGAGCTGTGTCTTGAATATTTTTAATATCAGCAATGATCTTATCTAAGGTTGCAGCCATGGCTTGATGTACTGCTGAAGGTTCCGCACCTTCAACTAAATAAGGTTCATAGCCATAACCTCTAAAAAGATTTGTTAATTCTTCACTACTAATACGAGCCAACACAGTTGGGTTCGCAATCTTATAGCCATTAAGGTGTAAGATAGGTAATACTGCGCCATCACACTTAGGATTAAGAAATTTATTAGAATGCCATGCTGTTGCTGCCGGACCAGTTTCTGCTTCTCCATCTCCCACTACACACGTCACGATGAGGTCAGGATTATCAAATGCAGCACCAAATGCGTGACTGAGCGAATAACCAAGTTCACCCCCCTCATGAATTGAGCCGGGGGTTTCAGGTGCAGTATGGCTGGGGATACCGCCAGGAAAGGAAAATTGCTTAAATAGGTGTTTCAAACCTGATTTATTTTGAGTGATATTAGGATAGAAATCAGTATAACTGCCTTCAAGGTAAGTATTGGCTATAATGCCGGGCGCACCATGACCAGGGCCGGTGATGTAAATCATATTCAAATCTTGGGCTTTAATCACTCGATTAAGATGTGCATAAATAAGGTTTAATCCAGGCGTTGTACCCCAATGACCTAACAAACGAGGCTTGATATGTTCCAAAGTCAGAGGTGCTTCCAGCAAAGGATTATCTAATAAATATATTTGCCCAATTGAAAGATAGTTTGCCGCGCGCCACCAAGCATCAATTTTGCCTAATTCATTTACAGATAAAGGGTGTTCTGTAATTGTAAAATTTGTAGATATCATTATTGATCCTTATCATATTTAGTTAATGTGGTGAGAGTATGTTGAGCTATAATTAATTCTTCATTTGTTCTTATTACCCAAGCAGATAACTCACTATCTTGATGTGAAATGCACGGTTTTCCTTGCTCATTACTTTCTGTATTTAACCTTAAACCAAGCCACTTACATTTTTCAGCAATTTTCGTCCTAATACCGATTTCATTTTCACCTATTCCACCTGTAAAGATCAGTGCATCTAGCCCACCTAATGTAGCTGCCAATGAGCCAATAGCACAAACTATATTATGTATAAATAATTCAACTGCAAAGCGTGATTCTGGGGTAGGCTTATTCAACAATGTTTGAAGATCCCCACTGAGGCCTGATACGCCAAATAAACCCGATTGAAAATATAATAAATCTGAAATCTGCTTATTTGTCATACCTTGTTGCTGTAGATACAAAACAACTGCAGGATCAATTGAGCCACTACGCGTTGCCATTGGAATACCATCTAAGGGAGTAAATGTCATCGTTGTTGCCATACTATGGCCATTTTTAATTGCACATAAGCTGGCACCATAACCTAGGTGAGCCACAATAATTTTTCCTTGAGACTGTTCACCTAGATACTTTGGCAATACTGAGACAATGTATTCATAAGATAAACCATGAAATCCATATCGCCGTATATCTTTCAATGCAGGTATTTTTGGCAAGGCAAAAAACTGCTCAACATCTGGCCTGGTTGCATGAAATGCCGTATCAAAACAAGCTATTTGAGGCAGGTCAGGTTGAAGTTTCTTCAGTAAACCTACAGCTTGTAAATTGACAGCTTGATGGTTTGGAGCTAGGGGGATTAGTGTTTTTAAGTAATCAATAAGCTGTTCTGAAAGTAATGTTGGTTGATGAAGCTTTATTCCACCATGAACAATACGGTGACCTACAGCTACAATTTCTAATGATTGTGTATCATTGTTAAACCAATGGAAAAATTGCTGTAGCGCCTGCATATGATCGTTGGCATCAATTGCATGATCTATTATTTGAGTTTTACTGTCATGAACAGAAAATTTGCTATTATCTTCCCCTATATTTGCTACCTCGCCTTTATATAATAATGTTAGATTGGCAGGGTTTTCAATTAAGAACAGTGAAAATTTTAGGCTTGATGAGCCACTGTTGATAGTTAAAATAGTTTGTAATGATTTGTTTACATTCATTACATTCCAATACCTAAATGACTAGAATTAAAGTTAATCCAAAATACAGTACCAAATAAAAACCATTCAACAAAAATGAATCCTACAATAGCGAATAACACCATTATTATCGCTGCCATGAAGGCATTGGGGAAATCATCCACTTCAAAACCAGGCACTATCATTGCTGTAAGCTGGATCATAAAGGCATTAATAAATAAGGAAAATAATCCAAATGATAATACTGTTAGAGGTAATGTTAACACCCATAATAATGGACGTATAAAAGCATTGATAAATCCTAGTATCAATACTGCTAGGAATAAGTCACCAATAGAGTGTGCTCGTACCCCAGGTACAATTTTAGTGACAAGTAGTAAACCAACTGTACTGATGATCCAGATGAATAAAAATCCAAATAACATTGTTTTCCTCCAAAGTTTATTGAATTATATCTGATAGCATCAGATAACAACTGTCACCTAAATGACAGATACTTTATTAAGTTATACATAAAATGATAATAAACTTTCGTTAACAGTAAGAAGGTTATAAGTAGTAGATTAGTTTTGTTATAAGGAGTTTATATGTCATTCTTTTCTTCTGCAGATTTACCACAAAATTTGCAGACTCTTAGTAACTTAGTTTTAGATTTACGTTGGACTTGGAGTCATAAGGCTGATGTATTATGGCGCATGCTAGATGAGGAAATGTGGGAGCGTACTAAAAACCCATGGACGTTATTACAACACCTTTCAAAACAGCGACTGCAGCAGCTTGCTGAAGATAAAGAGTTTTGTCAGGAATTAAGCCGACTAACTGAAGAACGAACAAGCTATTTATCTATTGGTGGTTGGTATGATGAAAATAAAACTGACTTGGATATTGGTAAAGTCGCTTATTTTAGTATGGAATTTGGCCTTGGTGAAGCGCTTCCTATCTATGCTGGAGGTTTAGGGATTCTAGCCGGTGATTATCTTAAAACGGCAAGTGATCTGGGGCTGCCCGTTATAGGTGTTGGTTTACTTTATCAAGAAGGTTATTTTAGACAAATGCTAGATGCGCAAGGCCATCAGCTTGCAATCTATCCATATAATGAACCTTCAACTTTACCTATTCAGCCTCTATGCAAAGAAAATGGCGAGTGTTTGTATGTCACATTAAACCTACCAGGTAGAAAATTAATGTTACGTGTTTGGCAGGTTAATGTAGGTCGAGTTCAGTTGTATTTGCTTGATAGTAATGATCCTATTAATAGTCCTCTTGATCGCGGTATTACCAGCAAGTTATACGGAGGTAATAATGAACTACGTTTTCTACAAGAGTTAGTATTAGGTATTGGTGGCTGGCGATTACTTGATGCAATAGGAGATGATATTTCTGTATGTCACCTGAATGAAGGGCATGCTGCTTTTGTTGTTTTAGAGCGTGCTCGCCAATATATGGAACAAAAAGCTAGCTCATTTCAAGAGGCAATATGGGCTACTCGTGCAGGCAATATCTTCACAACTCACACCCCAGTCGTTGCCGGTTTTGACACTTTCCAACCGCAGTTGCTTGAAAAATATTTTCCAATATTTCATGACTTTTTGAGTAAAACAGGCTTAACTTTACAACAACTTCTAGCTTTAGGACGTGAAAACCCTGACGATACTTCTGAACCCTTTAATATGGCTTACCTTGCTATGAGGGGATGCGCTAGAAGTAACGGTGTAAGCAAGCTTCATGGCAAAGTGAGTCGTCAGTTATTCAGCAAACTATACCCTCGTTGGCCAGAAAATGAAGTTCCGGTCAGCCATGTTACCAATGGTGTTCATGTGCCTTCATGGGATTCTTCTTGGGCTGACAAACTGTGGAGCGAGACCTGTGGACAGCAACGCTGGTTAGGTAATACCGAAAACTTACACCGTTCCATTCAATCAATTAGTGATGAAGAATTATGGACGTTACGTACTAAAGAACGAGAAGATCTTTTGTATTATGCTAGAAAACGTCTAGCTATTCAGATGGGACAAATAGGGGCATCTCGGGAACAAATTGATAGCGCTGAACAGGTATTAGATCCCAATGCATTAACCCTTGGTTTTGCACGGCGATTTGCCACATATAAGCGTCCAAACCTGCTTTTACAAGATAAAAAACGTCTAGTCCGATTGTTAACAAATAATAATAAGCCAGTGCAATTAATCATTGCGGGTAAGGCTCATCCTAGTGATGCTGATGGTCAGTTAATGATTAAACAATGGATAGACTTTGTGAGAGATCCTGGCGTTCGGGGACACGTAGTGTTTCTCGAAGATTATGATATTGCGCTAGCACAGCATGTAGTGCAAGGCGTTGATGTTTGGATTAATACTCCGCGCCGTCCATGGGAAGCGTGTGGTACTAGTGGTATGAAGGTTTTAGCTAATGGTGGCTTGAATTTATCTGAGCTTGATGGATGGTGGGCAGAGGCTTTTTCTGAAGATGTTGGCTGGTCTATTGGTGATGGTAAAGAACATAGTTCTAGTTTAGATTGGAATAATATCGAAGCTGAACAGCTCTATCAACGACTAGAAAATGAAGTCATTCCGTTATTTTATAATCGAGATGCACGAGGAATCCCTCGACAATGGTTGCACCTTGTCAGAAACAGCTTGATGACCTTGGCTCCTCAATTTAGCAGTAATCGTATGGTACGCGAGTATGTAGAAAAGTTTTATCATCCAGCTCATGTTGCATACAAACAGCGTGAATCTGATAAGGGTAAAATTGCCAAACAATTATTTGACTGGAGTCATAGACTTCAACAACATTGGGAACAAATTCATTTTAGCAATGTAGAGATAACAAAAAATGAAACAGGGCAGCACTTATTTAAAATACATATTTATTTAGGTGAAATATATCCAGATGAAGTTCAAGTGGAACTTTATTCTGATTTGCTAGTAAATAATGCACCTTTAGTTATTCAGTGCCAATGCCATGAAAAAATTAGCGGCGCTATTCATGGTTATTGTTTCCAAGCTGTTCTTGAAACAAGATTGGATCCAAATATGTTTACACCACGCGTAGTGCCTTACCACGCAGATGCACAAATCCCAGCAGAGCAGAACCTAATACTATGGCAACACTAGAAACATACCTTTAGTTAGCACTTTTGTTGATTATTTGAGGTGAAAAATGGATAAAAGTAAAAGACAGTTCAATAATATGAAACCGAGATTAATTTTAGTCTTAGGGCTGTTTGATAATCAGTTTAAAGCAAGCCAAGCGGTAGAAAAGTTAATTGAAGAAGATTTTCCTACAGATCGAATTTCTTTACTTCATAAGGCAAGTGGTGCAGGGGATGACATGCTTGGATTAAGCTATTCTGACAGTAAAGAACGGGTAAAAATTTGGGGGCAATATGGACTATTTTGGGGAGCGTTATGGGGATTGCTGGCAGGTGTATCTGGTATGTTCATATTCCCAGGGCTTGGTGTGGTAATTGCCGCAGGACCTATAGTTGAAATTTTAGGTGGAGCAGTAGCAGGAGCAACCCTAGGTGGTGGTGTAATGGCCGGAGCCGCTATTCTTACAGAATTGGCAAGTGTACTACATGAAATAGGCATCCCTAAGGAAGAAATTGCTTTTGTGCATAAATATATTGAACAAGGACATTATTTAGTGATTTTACATTGTGATGAGGCTGAATCAGAAAATAATGCCCATCTTCTTAAATGGGCTGGAGCAGATCCAATAATGACCTTTCCCATTTTAATCTGAACATTATCCGCATTTTAGAAGGAATAATAATATGAAAATTTCATTTCACGGGGCTGATCAAGAAGTAACAGGATCATGCCATTTAATTGAATGTGCGGGTAAGCGTATATTAATAGACTGTGGTTTATTTCAAGGAGGTCATGCCCTTACAGAAGAAAATTTCCAAGCGTTTAAGTTTGATCCCAAAAAAATAGATATTGTTTTGCTTACGCATGCACACTTAGATCATTGTGGGCGCATCCCATTATTAGCAAAACGAGGATTTACGGGAGAGATCATCACTACAGCAGCATCCATCGAATTAGCAAGGTTAGTAATGTTAGACTCAGCTGGGTTACAAGAAGAAGAAGCACGTTACCAGCAACGTAAAATACGTCGTCACAACCATAAAAAGCAACATACAATTGAACCTCTTTATACCCTTCTAGACACATTAAATTGTTTAGATCTTTTTGGACGGAAGGCACAATATAACGTGCCATTACAGATCAGTTCAGGGATTAAAGCCACATTCATTGATGCAGGGCACATTCTTGGTTCTGCCAGCATATTATTAGAATTAGAAGAAGAGGGTAGACAGCATCGAATATTGTTTTCTGGTGATTTAGGTTATGGTGGTCGGGCGATATTACGTGATCCTACACCGCCACCAGAAGTTGATACCGTTGTAATGGAAACAACGTATGGCAATCGGCATCACAAACAACTTCAACCATCTATCGAAGAGCTTTATGAGGTGATCAACGCTACAATAAGCCGAGGGGGTAATATCATTATCCCTACTTTTGCATTAGAAAGAGCACAAGAAATATTATATTACTTACGTGAAGGCATTGAAAATAAACAGATAGAACGTTACGTCAATGTTTTTTTAGATTCACCAATGGCAATTTCAGCCACTGAAATTTTTGAACGGCATCCCGAGTGTTATGATTCGCAGACACTCAATATTTTTAAAGATAACGATCCCTTTTATTTGCCTCAACTTCATTTTACCCGAGAAACAGCTGAATCTATGGCGATCAATCAAATTAATGGTGGTGCAATTATCATGGCTGGTTCAGGCATGTGCACAGGAGGCAGGGTACGCCATCACTTAAAGCATAATTTATGGAATAAACATAATAGTATTGTTTTTGTAGGCTATGCCGCACAGGGAACATTGGCTAGAAGAATTGTTGATGGTGCTAAAATTATTACACTATATGGTGAAGAAATACGTGTACGCGCGAGTATTCATACTATTGGTGGGTTTTCAGCTCATGCCGATCAAGCTGAGTTACTGGCATGGCACAAATATACAGGTAATCCACAAAAAACATTCTTAGTTCATGGCGAGGAAGAAAGTATGAAGGTGTTTGCAGATAAGCTAGATAACACCAATGTTATCATGCCTAAACTAGGTGACACTTATACTCTTTAACAGTAGGACAAGACGATAATGAATAACAAAAACACATTAGTTCGCTGGTTCGATGAACTATCAATTGATGACATATCTATAGTTGGAGGTAAAAACGCCTCGCTTGGAGAAATGTACCAACAGCTTACCCCAAAAGGGATCCAGATCCCTAACGGCTTCGCGACAACTGCCTTTGCTTATCGCGACATGATGGACAAAGCCAAAGCCTGGCAAGATCTCCATCGTGTACTCGATGATCTAGATCCAGAAAATATGGATGATTTGGCAAAACGGGGCGCACAGGCTCGAGAAATTGTCTATGCAGCTGGATTGCCAAAACAGTTACAACAAGAAATTATCACTGCCCATCTAAAATTGAAAGAACAATATGGTGAAGAAGTGACTTTAGCAGTACGCTCCTCAGCAACGGCAGAAGATTTACCCACCGCCTCATTTGCAGGTCAGCAAGATACCTACCTTAATATTAGTGGTGAAGCCTCATTGTTAGATGCTTGCCAACGTTGCTATGCCAGCTTATTTACTGATCGCGCTATACACTATCGTATTGATCAGGGCTTTGACCATTTTAGTGTTTCCTTATCAATTGGAATAATGAAAATGGTGCGCTCTGATATTGCCGCAAGTGGTGTTATGTTTTCAATTGATACTGAAACAGGCTTTGAGGATGTTGTATTTATTACAGGTGCATACGGTTTAGGGGAAAACGTAGTGCAAGGTAATGTAGAACCGGATGAATTTTATGTACATAAACCTACTTTTAATCAAGGTTACCGAGCCGTTATTCGACGACATTTAGGAAGTAAAAAACTTAGAATGGTTTATGCCATAGGCCAGAGTAAAATTACGACATACAATGAACGTGTTGCTGATATTGAGCAAAAAAATTACTGTATTAATGATGATGATGTATTGAAATTGGCAGAATATGCATTGATTATTGAAAAGCATTACAGCGCTAAGGTTGGTCATAATAAACCCATGGATATGGAATGGGCAAAAGATGGTATTGATGGTCAACTTTATATAGTTCAAGCTAGACCAGAAACCGTAGCTTCACAAAAGCAAAATACAATTCTAGAGCAATACCACTTAATTGATAAGAGTGAAATCATCACTAAAGGCTATGCGGTAGGCACAAAAATAGGTCAGGGGAACGTTCGTTATATTTCTGATGTTGCTCATTTGCATGAGTTTCAGTCAGGTGAAGTATTGGTTGCTGATATTACAACACCTGACTGGGAGCCAATAATGAAAATTGCATCAGCAATAGTGACAAATCGAGGAGGGCGCACATGCCATGCAGCAATTATTTCACGTGAATTAGGCATCCCGGCAGTAGTAGGTTGTGATCAAGCAACACAGCAGTTAGAAACTGGTCGAGAAGTAACGGTTTCTTGTGCCGGAGGCGATGAAGGGCGCGTTTACAAGGGCATATTACCTTTTAGTATTGAGCGTACTGATCTAGCAGAATTATCGCGTCCCAAAACAAAAATAATGCTCAATTTAGGCAACCCTGATCTCGCATTTACTGTGCGTTCGTTGCCCAATGATGGTATCGGTTTAGCGCGTCTTGAATTTATTATTAATGAATTTATCAAAGCGCATCCAATGGCTTTATTGCATCCTGAACAAATTAAAGATAAAGCTGAACTTGATGCCTTAGAGACACTAACACAAGGTTATGAGAATGGGGCAGACTATTTTATTAAGCGTTTGTCTGAAGGTGTAGCTACACTAGCCGCCGCATTTTATCCTAAACCTGTCATTGTACGAATGTCAGACTTTAAAACAAATGAATATGCTTCCTTGT
>CAYSGK010000004.1:0-28550 GCA_964430395.1 uncultured Methylophaga sp. | reverse complement strand
GAATTATTGGGATAAGTCGCTCATTTAAAATAAGTTTGCACGCTGTATTATATACAACAAGTTCTAGGAATTTCAGCTTCCAAAACTTATCTTTCTCTCTCCTTCTTTTTGAAGGTTTAGGCCAGACAACTTTTATTAGATGTCTGGCCTTTTTTTCCATAATTAGATGATAGATTCTCTCGCAATAAATTAGTGAAAGTGAGCTTGCTTCAAGAGTTCACATTTGAAGTAAAAAATGTGACTTCTTCATGGTTTTAGGGATAATTCCTATTGATAATATTAGTTTTTCGGTTTAACCTTACGCTTCCGTAAGTTGACACTCCAGTCTCCTACATCTATTTAAGGAACATGGAATAATAATGCAGAAAAGTAAATGGAACCATCAATTTTCAATGGCAATGGTAATAGTTCTATTGTTACCCCTTACCGCTAGTTCAGGCACTCTTGAAAAAGCGGTGGATACTCAAGTGAAAACAGATGTCGCAGCCCAGAAATCACAACAAAAAGTTGATAGTTTGTCCAATGAGAAAAAGAGCATGATTGCAACGTATCGTGAAACATTGCGTCAAACAGCTAGTTTGCGGTCATATAACGACCAGCTTGAAAAATTAGTCACGTCGCAAAAGAAAGAGCTGAGCTCAATGGATGAACAGTTACTCAATATTGAAAATACCCAAAGAGATATTGTGCCGCTTATGTTAAAAATGATCGATACGATGGTTCAATTTGTTAAATTAGATATACCCTTTCTGCCAGAAGAGCGCGAGCAACGTGTTGTGCAATTGCAAACATTGATGGAGCGCGCAGATGTAACCATTGCCGAAAAGTATCGCCGCATTCTAGAAGCTTATCAAGTTGAGACAGAATATGGTCGTACTATTGAGGCTTATCGTGGTGATTTGACTATGGGTGAAATTACTCGCACAGTTGATTTTCTTCGAATTGGTCGTGTGAGTTTGTATTATTTAACACTTGATGGTCTTGAAGCGGGGATCTGGAATAATAATCAATGGCAACGTTTAGATGATAGCTATCGACAATCAATTGAGCAGGGATTAAAGGTTGCGAAGAAGCAACTGCCACCTGATCTATTAGTGTTACCGATGCAAACAGCGGAGGTGGCGCAATGAAACGTGTTATTTCGATATTATTACTCTGGATAATAGCCTTACCATCACTACAAGCGGCGGAAAAACCAGAAAATTTAGATGCCTTATTAAAACAAGTGAAACGTGAAAGTATTCTAGAACAACAACAAAATAAAAAACGTGAAGCTAAATTTGTTGCCGCACGAGACGAACAAGCAAAACTATTGGCGCAAGCAAATACAGAATTAGCAGAACAAGAGCGTAGAACAACATTACTCAATTTAGCATTTCAAGCGCAAGAAACAAGCTTGGCTGAAAAAGAAACCTTACTGCAAGAAAAATCTGGTTCATTGGGAGAGCTATTCGGAACGGTTCGTCAAATGGCAAACGATAGCCGAAGCGTGCTAGAAAGTTCAATGACCTCGGCGCAGAAACCAGATCGGGGCGCATTTTTAACAAAATTGGCTGAACGTAAACAGCAACCTACTATTGATGAGTTACGTGACTTTTGGTTGATGATCCAAGAAGAAATGACAGAATCAGGGAAAGTGAGTCAATTTACCGCACCGGTTATTACAGCTGAAGGTGTGGTGGAAGATCAACAAGTAACGAGAATAGGTGTGTTCACAGCCTTTAGTAAGGGAAACTTTTTACGCTATTTGCCAGAAACGGGCAGTCTAGTTGAATTAGGTCGTCAACCTGTTGATCGCTTACGCCAGATAGTTACTAATTTTGAAAACGCGGGATCGGATTCTGGGTTACAGTCAGTCGTTGTTGATCCAACCCGAGGTGCAATTTTAGCATTATTAGTTCGAGCTCCCGATGTGAAAGAACGAATTCAACAAGGTGGTTGGATTGGCTATATTATTCTGGGTCTAGGTGCAATAGGTCTGTTAATAGCATTATTCCGATTTATGTCATTGACCATTGTTGGACGTGGAATCGCATCACAGCAGAAAAATACAAAAGTGAGTTTAAAAAATCCATTAGGCCGTATCTTATCAGTCTATGACAAAGCTGGAACTCAAGATGTTGAAACCTTATCTTTAAAATTAGATGAAGCAATCTTGCGAGAAATTCCTAAAATTGAGCGAGGAATTGTAACTTTAGCCATTATCGCTGCTATCACCCCGATGCTTGGATTGTTAGGTACGGTATCAGGCATGATTGAAACCTTCCAATCAATTACTTTATTTGGTACAGGTGATCCAAAATTGATGTCGGGGGGGATCTCTAAAGCACTGGTAACAACGGAGTTAGGTTTGGCAGTCGCTATTCCAATTATGCTTATTCATAGCGCTATTTCTAGTAAAAGCAATCGCTTGGTACAAATTTTAGATGAAGAAAGTTCAGCGCTAGTAGCTCAAACAGCAGAAAAGCATGGAACTACTGAATAGTAATTTTTTTGGTATACAGCTACTATTGGAAAATGGTGGCACGGTACTCACTGTGATCCTTATTACATCAATTATTATGTGGTCGATGATTGCTGAGCGGTATATTTTTATTTATTTTACACATCCCAAACAAGTGAAAAAAGTGATTGATGCTTGGCAGCAACGAGTAGATCGTTCTAGCTGGTATGCACATCAAATTCGCCAAGGTATGATTGCTCAAAATTCTGCAGCGTTAAAACAATACTTAATGCCGATTAGAACATTAGTTGCCGCATTACCGATGCTGGGATTATTAGGTACGGTTGACGGTATGATTCAAACATTTGATGTATTAACCGTGTTTGGTACGGGTAATGCGCGAGGTATGGCTGGCGGTATTTCCGTTGCGCTTATTACCACTATGGGCGGTTTGTTAACCGCTCTATCGGGCATGTATTTCAGCACGCAACTTGAGCAACGTGTTGCACGAACAATAGAAAATATTGGCGATGCATTGCGACGGGATTAAGGAATAACAGATGAGAACAAGACATTCACGTCGGCAAAGCGGCGCTATTGCTGAAGTTAATATGACACCATTGATCGATATGGTGTTTATCCTATTAATCTTCTTCATTGTAACGACATCGTTTGTAAAAGAAACAGGTGTAGATGTCAGTCGACCATCTGCCAAAACGGCCGTGAAAAAAGAAAAAGCCAATATATTGATTGCGATTAAGCCAAATGGTGAAGTGTGGATTGATAAACGCCAAGTTGATCGTCGTGCTGTACGCGCTAATGTAGAACGCATGCATGCTGAGAACCCAGAAGGTTCAGTGATTATTTTAGCGGATAAAGAAGCTAAAACAGGCTTGTTGATTGAAGTAATGGATCAAGCACGTCTAGCAGGTGTTGCCAGTGTTTCAATAGCCGCTGAGAGAGATTAAAGTAAAATATGCGCTTAGCTATTGGTTTATTATTGGCATTAATGGTTAATTTTGGTTTGTTTGCCGTGATGCACAATATGATCTCAGCAAAAAACATTAATCGTAATGTAACAGAGAATATCCAAATATTAGATTTTGTACGGCTAAAACGCGAGACAAAAACGGAAACTAAAAAACGCGAGTTACCCAAAAAACCTCCTCCGCCTAAAAAACCACCGCCGCCACCTAAAGCGCCAGCACCACAGGCAACAAAACCTAAAACACCGCCTGCACCTAAATTGGATATTCCTAGAATTGATGTGCCGCTTAATATTGCGGGTGGACCTTATCTTGGTGAATTTGCTACGGGGCCAAAACCAGTTGCGCCCGTGGCACCTGTTGCTCCGGCAGCACCGATTATGGATGGAGAAGTGATTCCTTTAGTTAGAATTCCACCACGTTACCCACGTGCGGCGGCACGCAGAGGGCTAGAAGGTGTGGTTACGGTTTCATTTACGATTACCGCAACGGGCGCGGTCAGAGATCCTGTTGTTGTAAGTGCTACGACTAAAAATACCT
Organism: uncultured Methylophaga sp.; assembly: GCA_964430395.1. Taxonomy (GTDB): domain Bacteria; phylum Pseudomonadota; class Gammaproteobacteria; order Nitrosococcales; family Methylophagaceae. Next base: position 24,581 of record CAYSGK010000004.1, on the reverse strand, counting down.
TTAATAAAGCAGCGCTTAAAGCCATATTGAAATGGAAATTTAAGCCGCAAGTTGTAGATGGCAATCCGATTGAACGTAAAGCAACACAAGAAATAGTATTTAAGTTGGCGAAATAATGAAATTAGCATTTATAAAGATAATCTTATTAAGCTTATTCCTATTAAGCACTACTACCGTGTGGGCGGCAGACAGCGAACACTTACTGACTGAAAAAACCTATAAAGCATTGAGTGAAGCGCAAGCATTAATGGCGGAAGATAAAAACAGTGCCGCTGAAACTAAGCTAAAAGCATTGCTAGGAAAAGTTAAATCGGGCTCATATGAAATGGCTGTGGTGCAACAAACTTTAGGCTATTTATATTCATCACAAGAGAAATACAAAAAAGCGAGCGACTTATTTCAAAAAGCGCTTGATTCAAAGGCCTTACCTAAAAAAGTCAGCCATGACTTGAACTATAATCTAGGTCAGTTACTGCTCGCTGATGGCCAATATAAAAAAGGCATCGCCTTATTAGAAAAATGGATGAGCTCTGAAAAATCAGCACCAACAAATGCACATGTATTAATGGCCAGTGCCTATTATCGAATTAAGCAATATAAAGGCACTGTGAAACACATCGGCATAGCAATCAAACGAGACAAGTCAGCTAAAGAGGCTTGGTATCAAATGTTGTTATCAGCACATTTAGAGCTGAAACACTATAAATCAGCTATCAGCGTGTTAGAAAAACTGATTACCCGCTATCCCTATAAAAAAGATTATTGGAATCAGCTAGCAGGCTTATATTTGCAGCAAAATAAAGAGTTTAGTGCCTTGTCGGTTAAAATGTTGGCGCAGCGTTTAGAGCTAGGTGATACCAAAACCTTAATGAACCTGATTGATATGTATAGCTATTTGCGCATTCCATACAAGTCTGCTCAAATGTTAAAAACAGGCATGAATGATGGTGTAATTAAAACCAATCTGAAAAATTTAAATAATCTTGCAGATAGTTGGCTAGCTGCAAAAGAAACAAAAAAAGCAGCCAGTGTATTAAAGCAAGTAACAGAGTTGGATAATAGCGGTAAAGCAGACTTAAGATACGGGCGGGTATTATTTGATCTTGAGCAGTGGAAATCGGCACAACAGGCCTTATCAAAAGGGGTTAATAAGTTGGATGGCGAGCAAGCAGGTCAAGCATTTTTATTATTAGGCATGACACAATTCCACCTAAATAATCTGCCACAAGCAAAAAATGCATTCAAGAAAGCAACGGGCTTTGCTAAACAACGCAGCCAAGCAGCAAGATGGCTACAACACATAAATAACCAGCTCACGGAGCAACAAAGTGACAAATCGGAAGCAACTCAAGCAGCAACTGGTTGAACACTATCGCTGGTTAAGACAATACGGCTGCAATGACTCACACAGTGGTAATGCCTCATTTCGATGGCATGATGAAATTTGGGTAACACCTACTGGGTGTTGTGCAGACACGTTAAAAGAAGAAGATTTAGTTAGATGCCATATTGATGGCACAATGGAAGAAGGGGCTTCATTAGATGCGCCGCTACATATTCAAGTCTACCAACAAAATCCCAATGGCAAAGCCGTTATCCACAGTCACAATCCGCACACAGTGGCGTTAACACTAACGGGCGATGATTTTGTACCAGTAGATTTTGAAGGGCAATACTATTTCCCCATTGTCCCTGTTATCACTATTCCCTATGAGCACTATGTTGAAAAAGCCCCTAAAGCTGTGGCAGAGGCATTAAAAGACCACAAAGTTGCCGTTGTAAAAGGTCACGGTATTTATGCTTGTGCTGAAACCATTAACTTGGCATATAAATGGAGTTGTTCAGTGGAATTATCAGCAAAAACTGCGTGGTTGGCCAAGCAGATTTAATTATTACAGCAAATAACAAGGAATGTAAGATGAAAAAACTAGCTCTAGTTTTACCTTTGCTACTAATAAATACATTAGCGGTCGCAGACGAACTGCTTAAGCTACAACAAAACCCCAACAACTGGGTGATGCCCGCAGGTAACTACAACAACCAACGCTATAGCCAACTCGATCAAATCAACAAAGACAATGTTGCTGATTTAAAAATGGCATGGTCATTTTCAACCGGCGTATTACATGGCCATGAAGGTAATACGCTAATCATTGATGACACCATGTATGTGCATACCCCGTTTCCTAATAATGTATTTGCCCTAGATTTAAATAATGATGGCGCAATTAAATGGTCGTATAAACCCAAGCAAGACTATAATGAAACCGTTAACCATATGTGTTGCGACACCGTTAATCGCGGTCTTGCCTATGCTGATGGCAAGATATTTTTAAACCAAGCAGACACCACACTCGTTGCACTTGATATGGATACTGGCAAAGTGATGTGGCAACATCAGCGTGATGATCCAAAACGCGGTGCCACTAGCACCGGCGCACCGCATGTTTTTAATGACAAAGTATTAGTCGGCATATCAGGCGGAGACTATGGTATTCGTGGTTATATCAAAGCCTACGATCTAAACGGCAAACCACAGTGGCAAGTTTATAATACCGGCTCTGATGCGGAAATGGGCTTTGATCCCAAAACCACTACCTCCATGCTTAAACCCGTCGGCAAAGACTCCTCACTCAAAACATGGCAGGGCGATCAATGGCAGATTGGCGGCGGCACCACATGGGGCTGGTTTTCTTACGATCCTGATTTAAATTTATTTTATTACGGCAGCGGCAACCCATCAAATTGGAACCCCATGCAACGCCCCGGTGATAATAAATGGACATCATCACTATTTGCCCGCGACTTAGACAGCGGCAAAGCCAACTGGGTGTATCAAATGACACCCCATGATGAATGGGGCTATGACGGCGTAAATGAAATCATCTTAGTTGATCAAAAAATCAATGACAAAATGCGAAAAACAGCGGTTCATTTTGATGCGAATGGTTTTGCTTATACGATGGATCGGGTTAATGGAGGATTACTGGTTGCAAATAAATTTGATCCCTCTGTGAATTGGTCTAATGGTGTTAATCTAGAAACAGGTTTGCATGAGCGTGTTGTTCAATATTCAACAGATAATAATGGTACAGATGTTAGTATATCAGGTATATGCCCAACATCATTTGGCTCTAAGAATCAACAGCCGGCATCATATTCACCCCATACAGGCTTATTCTATATTCCGACAAGCGATGTGTGCATGGACTATGAACCATATGAAGTGGAATATACATCAGGTCAACTTTATGCTGGTGCGACTACAACAACATTCCAAGCCCCTAGTAGCACTAATATAGGTAAGTTTATCGCTTGGGATACACGTGTTGGCGAAATTATATGGTCTAATTCAGAACGTTTTTCAGTATGGAGTGGTGCTTTAGCAACGGCTTCTGATCTAGTGTTTTACGGAACATTAGAAGGTTATGTAAAAGCCTTGGATGCACAATCAGGTCGTGAATTATGGCGTTTTAAAACACCATCAGGCATTATCGGTAATGTAAATACATACCAACATAAAGGTGAACAGTACATTTCAATACTATCGGGAATTAGTAGCCGCGGTGTGTTTGGTATCGATATTCCTAGTTTAAACGGTGATACTTGCCCACCACTTACAACGTCTCCATATGACGACTTGGTTAAATGGACAAAATTAGGTAGCATCCTAAGTGTCTTCACCCTACCCAATAAATTCTTAAAATAAACACACATCATTCGTAACGTTTATACTGCTAATATGTCTATGTATTTAAATAAACCCTCGTCATTCCCGCATGTTTTTAGCGGGAATCTTGTATTTAGAAAACAGATTCCGGCTAAAAGCCTACCGGAATGACAATAAATTAAGATGAATTCGCTTATTTATAGCTTAGTTTGGTAAATAATAAAGGATAAAAATGTCATCCCAGCAGTATTTAAGAACCCCTTTATTAACGGGTGATAATATCGATGTTAAACGTGCTGAAATTGCGGCTTATTTTAATGCTACTTTTGAGCGTTATGAGTCGTTATTTGAGACCTTGGCGAGTGATGATGCTTATTTTCAACAATCCATTCCTCTGCGTCATCCTTTAATTTTTTATTATGGTCATACCGCGACTTTTTTTGTTAATAAATTATTGCTGGCGGGATTAATTGAACAACGCATTGATCCTAAATTTGAATCCATGTTTGCTATTGGTGTCGATGAGATGAGTTGGGATGATTTGGATGATGCGCATTATGATTGGCCGACAGTCGCTGAAGTTAAAGGCTATCGGCAACAACTTAAAGACGTAATCAATAATCTTATAAAAACCGCACCGCTTGAATTACCGATAAATTGGCAAAACCCATGGTGGACTATTTTGATGGGCATTGAGCATGAGCAGATCCACATTGAAACATCATCGGTGTTGATTCGTCAGCAAGCTTTAAATTTAGTGCAAACAAATAATGCTTGGCGACCGTGGACTAAAACAGCTACGGCACCTGAAAATAGCTTGGTGGACATTTCTGCAGGCAAGGTCAGTTTAGGCAAAGCCGCTGATGACGCTATCTATGGTTGGGATAATGAATATGGCGCACACACGGCAGATATTAATGCATTTCAAGCCAGTCAATTTTTAGTAAGCAACCAAGAGTTTCTGGCATTTGTGGAAGCGCAGGGTTATCAAACAGATGAATATTGGTTATCGGAAGGCTTGGAGTGGAAGTCATTTTCTCAGGCTACACACCCGACGTTTTGGCATAAAAAAGAGCAAGGTTGGCAGTTACGATTGATGACTGAAATGGTGGCCATGCCCTGGGATTGGCCGGTTGAAGTGAATTATCACGAAGCCAAAGCCTTTTGTAATTGGAAAGCAGAACAGACTGGTTTATCAATACGATTGCCAACTGAAGATGAATGGCAGCGGATCTATGACTTTTCAGCTGTGGAGGAGCTAACAACACAACAGGCATCAGCTAATATTCATTGTGACTATGCGGCTTCACCTTGCCCAGTTAACGAGTTTGCACATGGTGACTTATACGATGTGACCGGCAATGTCTGGCAGTGGACAGAAACACCAATCTATCCTCTTGATGGCTTTCAAGTTCATCCGCTTTATGATGATTTCACCATGCCAACCTTTGATGGACGGCATAATTTATTTAAAGGCGGTTCGTGGATTTCATCGGGAAATGAAAGCCGAAAGGCGGCACGATATGCCTTTAGACGGCACTTTTTTCAGCATGCGGGCTTCCGTTATGTGGTAGCAGATCAACTTGAGGAACACGCTGTGTCAAATTATGAAAACGATAAAATGTTATCGGAATATGCCGAATTTCATTATGGTGATAATTATTATGATGTGGCTAACTTCCCTAAAACATTGGCTGAGATTGCCATAGAAGCCATGGGTGACAAACCAGCGGGTAAAGCATTAGACGTTGGTTGTGCAGTAGGGCGAGCTAGTTTTGAATTAGCCAAACATTTTGACCATGTTACCGGTATTGATTTTTCAGCACGCTTAATTAATTTGGGTGTGCAATTAGCGGCACAAGGCGTGATTCGTTATAGCATTGCCGATGAAGGTGAGTTAATGCTACATCGTGAACGTCGTTTAGATGATCTTGGTCTGGCAGATATCAGCGATAAAGTGTCATTCTTGCAGGGTGATGCTTGTAATTTAAAACCACACTTCACTGGTTATGATCTCGTGGTGGCGGCGAATTTAATTGATCGACTTTATGACCCGTCTTTGTTTTTATCAACGCTCCACGAGCGAATAAATTCTGGTGGCGTATTATTGATTGCTTCACCTTATACATGGCTAGAAGAGCATACCAATAAAGAAAACTGGATTGGTGGCATTAAAAAAGATGGTGAAAATGTCAGCACCTTGGATGGTTTGAAAGCGGTGCTAGCGGAGTATTTTGATTTAATGCAAGCGCCACAGCAAGTTCCGTTTGTTATTCGTGAAACCAGCCGGAAGTTTCAGCATACTTTATCTGATGTGACGCTGTGGCTGAAGAAATGAGTAATGTAGGTCGGATAAGCGGTAACGCGTATAAACTGTAAAATGACTGACTTTGATCGAATAATAGACAGAACCGGCACCTCCGATGTTAAATTCGGCGTGCGAAAAGCAGTATTTGGCACAGAAGATGTTACGCCTTTGTGGGTGGCGGATATGGATTTGGCGGCGCCAGCCGCAGTAACACAAGCGCTGGTCGAACGTGCAAAACATCCCATTTATGGTTATACCCATTACCCTGATTCATTATTTACGGCGATGCAGGATTGGTTTCAACATCGCCATAACTGGGCGATTGATAAAAAATCAATTTTGATTTGCCCAGGTGTAGTGCCCTCTATGCATGCTGTGATTGAGGCTTTATCAGAAGAGGGCGATGGCATAATAGTTCAGCCGCCGATTTATCCACCCTTTTTTACGGCGGTGACTGATACGGGGCGCAAAATCATTGAAAACCCCTTAAAGCTTGAAGGAGGCGAATATCATTTTGATATGGAACATCTTGAACATTGCGCGGCTTCAGGTGCCAAAATATTATTGTTCTGTTCGCCACATAACCCCGTAGGGCGTGTATGGCACAAGCAGGAATTAGAGGCAGTATTAGATATTGCTCGCCGGCATAAATTAATCATTATTTCGGATGAGATCCATGCAGATCTAATCTATCCAAATTTTCAACATATTCCCTTAGCGACATTAGCTAATGATGTGACAATTATTACTGCCGTATCACCGAGCAAGACCTTTAATATCCCGGGCTTAGGTTTATCTAGCCTTGTGATTAATGATCGCCAACATTGGATAGCAGTGAGACAGGTGTTTGATCATCTACATATTAATGCGATTAACCCATTCAGTATTACGGCGTTTGAAACAGCCTATTGTGAAGGTGAACAATGGCTAGATAAGCTGATGAACTATTTGGATGAAACTCGGCGACAAGTCGTTGCCTTGTTTGATGATAAAGCGCCAAAAATAAAAGTGATACGGTCACAGGGTACTTATTTACTGTGGTTGGACTGTCGAGAGCTGAATTTAACGGATGATGAATTAAAAGACTTTTTTGTTAAGCGAGCTAAAGTGGGTCTAAATCCCGGCATTAGTTTTGGTGAGGTTGGTTCGGGGTTTATGCGAATGAATATTGCAGCACCAAGACAGGTGGTATTGGGTGCGTGCGACGCAATTGTTAAGGCCACTGATGGACATTGAACAACCCGTTTTATTAAAACCAATCGCAATTAGGGTTATTATTGCGATTGCGATACTCTGGCTAATTAAAGGCCTACAAATTACCTTGTCGTGGGATTTGGGTGTGTACGGCGTGTTTCCTCGTTCTATCGATGGTTTAATGGGAATCATCACTGCACCGCTTATCCACGGCTCATTTGAACATCTTTTTTCTAATACCTTAGCGTTGTTCATCCTAACAACCGCTTTATTCTATGAATATCCAAAGTCAGCAAAATGGACGTTTATTATTATCTATTTTGGTTCGGGCTTAGGTGTTTGGATATTTGCACGTGAATCGTATCATTATGGCGCGAGCGGTTTAACGCATGGCATGATGTTCTTTCTATTCTTAATCGGTATTTTACGGCGCGACAAACCCGCAATGGCGATTGCGATGATTGTCTTTTTTCTTTATGGCAGCATGGTATGGGGCGTATTACCCACCAAAGAAGAAATATCATTTGAATCACATTTATTTGGTGCTCTAATGGGCGTTTTATGTGCCATTATCTTTAGGGGTAAAGATCCTAAACCGCCGGAGAAGAAATATAGTTGGGAAATTGATGAAACTGAAATTGATGGCGATGAAAATAAGCCGCTCGAAATGGACTGGAATGATGAATATAATAAATAAAAAATCGGGAAGTTTTTCTCTATAAGTAGCTGTAATAGCTACGTATAATGGAGGTGGTTTAGAATTTAATTCAACAGCGGAGTAATAAAAGTGACAGATGCAATTGGTAACGCAGCAGGTGTGTTATGGAAATATCTAGATAAAAATGGTGCGAGTAGTGCAACTAAAATCGCTAAAGAAACAAAACTTGATGCGAAACAAGTACAGCGTGCAATTGGTTGGTTGGCTCAAGAAGGCAAGTTAGCAATCACAACAAAAGGTCGTACAGAAACTATTTCTTTAAAATAGAATTTCTAGACGAAAGAATGATAGGCCCTTGTAGCGTGAATAATGCGACAAGGGCTTTTTTGTTTTCATATACCTAAAACAATAGCCTAATCTAGAGCTGACCTAGTCGAAAGCATGCCCAGCTTTTTTGCCTGCTGCTTTTAACATTTTGGCTAAAGGACAAAAACCAGTGAATGCTGCTTGAAATAAATTAGCACCTACAAAAGCAGTTAGCCATAGCCAGTTAACGCTATGGAATTGAGAAAGTACAAGGCTAAATAATATCATGCCGCCCGCAAAGGCAAGAACAAGTCGATCAATATTCATAAATATCTCCTAAATTAGAATTTGCTAATATAGCTTTATATTACTACAGATAAAAGTGCTGTCAATAGGAACCTCTCACCGCCAACTTATATTTTTGCAATTGTCTTGTGCTATAGGCTTTTATCCTGCTACTCTTCAGTAGATACAAAATTAATTACATAAAAATAATTGCTAATGACAAATGAATACGATGCCTCGGCGATAGAGGTTTTAACAGGCTTAGAACCGGTACAAAAAAGACCGGGCATGTACACTGATACCACAAGGCCAAACCATTTGGCACAGGAGGTTATCGATAACAGTATTGATGAGGCTGTGGCTGAGTATGCCACCCAAGTTCAAGTTATCTTGCATGCTGATAATTCGCTAGAAGTGATTGATAATGGTCGCGGCATGCCGGTGGATATTCACCCTGAAGAAGGCGTGTCGGGCGTTGAAGTTATTCTTACACGCTTACATGCGGGTGGTAAATTTTCAAATAAAAACTATCAATTTTCGGGCGGTTTACATGGTGTAGGTGTTTCGGTGGTCAATGCACTATCGACACGGTTAGAGGTCAAGATCCGTCGTAATGCAATTGAATATGCCATTGCATTTGAACATGGTCTTAAAGTCGAAGATCTTCATGAAATTGGTACTGTGGGTAAGAAAAACACGGGTACAACAGTACGTTTCTGGCCGGATGATTCTTATTTTGATCTGCCTAAATTTATAGTTTCGCGCTTACGCCATGTTTTAAGAGCCAAAGCTGTGCTTTGCCCCGGTTTGGTGGTGACTTTTACTGATTTAACGGGTGAAGAAAGAATAGAGGATCGCTGGTGTTATGAAGATGGTTTAAATAGTTATTTGAGCTCGATGATGACAGATCAACCTTGTGTGCCGGCACAACCTTTTGTCGGTCATATTGAGGGGGATGGCGAACAAGTTGATTGGGCATTAATGTGGCAAGAGGAATTGGGTGAAGAACTGGCTGAGAGCTATGTCAACTTAATTCCAACGGCACAAGGTGGTACCCATGTAAATGGGTTGCGTACAGGCTTATTAGATGCACTGCGGGAGTTTTGTGAGTTTCGTAGTTTAATGCCACGTGGTGTCAAATTATCTGCAGAAGATGTATGGAGTCAGTGTTGTTATGTGCTATCCGTTAAACTGCAAGATCCACAATTTTCAGGGCAAACTAAAGAGCGATTATCGTCTCGCCAATGTGCGGGTTTTGTATCGGGTGCAGTTAAAGATGCTTTTAGTCTTTGGTTAAATCATCATACTGAAGATGGTGAAAAAATTGCCGAGATTGCGATAAGTAGTGCTCAGTCGCGTTTAAAACAAGCGAAAAAAGTAGTGCGAAAACGGGTGCAATCTGGGCCAACATTACCGGGAAAATTATCAGATTGTTCTTCACAAGATGTGACGCGAACAGAGCTGTTTTTAGTGGAAGGGGATTCTGCGGGTGGTAGTGCTAAACAGGGACGTGAGCGTGAATTCCAAGCGATTATGCCATTGCGAGGAAAAATTCTAAATACGTGGGAAGTGGATTCTGGTCAGGTGTTAGCTTCGCAAGAAGTGCATGATATTGCTGTTGCCGTTGGCGTTGATCCTGGTTCTGATGATTTATCGGGCTTGCGTTATGGCAAGATTTGTATTCTTGCTGATGCCGATTCAGATGGTGCTCATATTGCAACTTTGTTATGTGCTTTATTTGTAAAACATTTCAGACCCTTAGTTATAAAAGGACATATTTGTGTCGCTATGCCGCCTTTATATCGCGTTGATGTAGGTAAGCAAGTGTTTTATGCACTGGATGATGAAGAGCGTCAAATTATTCTAGATCGGATAGAAAAAGATAATATAAAAGGCAAAGTGAATGTGCAGCGTTTTAAAGGGCTGGGTGAAATGAATCCGCTGCAATTAAGAGAAACCACAATGGCACCTGATACGCGTCGTCTTATTCGTTTAACAATTGATGACGATGATATAGATGATGATGAAAGCTCGCTTACTGATGAGGCTATGGATAAATTATTAGCTAAAAAGCGCGCAGCGGATCGCAAAGAATGGTTAGAAGATCAAGGCGACTTGGCGACAGTTTAATTATGGGTATTAAATAATGACTTTAGCAGTAGATGATTTAGAAAGGCTACCGGTTCGAGAATTTACCGAAAAAGCGTATTTGGATTATTCCATGTACGTTATTTTAGATCGCGCCTTGCCCAATGTGGGCGATGGTCTAAAACCGGTGCAACGCCGTATTATTTATGCGATGTCAGAACTGGGATTGAGCTCTGTTTCAAAACATAAAAAATCCGCACGAACTGTCGGTGATGTATTAGGTAAATATCATCCACATGGTGATTCAGCGTGCTATGAAGCGATGGTGTTGATGGCACAGCCATTTTCATATCGCTATCCTTTGGTCGATGGTCAAGGCAACTGGGGCTCGATGGATGATCCTAAGTCATTTGCGGCAATGCGTTATACCGAATCTAAACTTACCGCTTATGCACAAACCTTATTAGGTGAGTTGGGGCAGGGTACGGTTGAGTGGGTGCCAAATTTTGATGGCACAATGAATGAGCCAGAGTTATTGCCTGCACGATTGCCCAATATTTTGCTTAATGGAGGCAGTGGTATTGCGGTAGGCATGGCAACCGATATTCCGCCCCATAATCTACGCGAAGTAGTGAATGCTTGTTTGCAATTACTGAAAAAACCAACCACTAAACTCGACGCATTATTAGAAGATGTCAAAGGACCTGATTTCCCCACGGGCGGTGAAATAGTTTCTTCACAAGAAGATTTAAACAAAATCTACACCACAGGTCATGGCAGTGTGCGGCAACGGGCTTGTTATGAAAAAACTAAAGACGGTGAAATTATTATTAATGCCCTGCCTTATCAAGTGTCAGGTGCAAAAATAATTGAGCAAATTGCTAATCAGATGAATGCTAAAAAACTGCCAATGGTTGCCGATCTTCGTGATGAGTCGGATCATGCACAACCAGTGAGATTAGTGATTGTACCGCGTTCAAATCGAGTAGATATTGAAGGCTTGATGTCACATTTATTTGCCTCAACCGATTTAGAAAAAAGTCATCGTGTCAATATGAATATGATCGGCTTAGATGGTCGTCCACAAGTTAAAAACTTGAAAGATGTCCTCACCGAATGGTTAGTGTATCGAACGGCAACCGTTCGTCGTCGTCTGCAATATCGTTTAGATAAAATTATCGATCGCATGCATGTGCTTGAGGGTTTATTGCTTGCTTATCTCAATATTGATGAAGTCATTCATATTATTCGCACAGAAGATGAGCCTAAACCAGTACTAATGGCACAGTTTGGCATTAGTGATCGTCAAGCTGAAGCCGTCTTAGAATTAAAATTACGTAATTTAGCTAAATTAGAGGAGATGAAAATTCGGGGTGAGATGGATGAACTTGCCAAAGAACGTAAATCACTAGAATTATTATTAAGCTCTGACACACGATTAAAAACACTTATTCGCAAAGAACTCACTGCCGATGCTGAAAAATTTGGTGACGATCGCCGCTCTGCGATTGTGCAACGTAATGCGGCTAAAGCATTGAGTGAAAGTGAGTTATTACCAACAGAGCCGTTAACGATAGTGCTATCTGAAAGTGGCTGGGTTCGAGCGGCAAAAGGTCATGATGTCGATGCTGAGGCGCTCAATTATCGCACGGGCGATCGTTATATGCTGTCCGTCAATGCACGTAGCAATCAGCAAATAGTGTTTTTAGATTCAACAGGGCGAAGTTATTCTATTCCTGCTCATACTCTGCCCTCAGCGCGAGGCCAAGGGGAACCGCTTAGCGGTCGATTACAAACCCCACCTGATGCCCGCTTTGTAGCGGTGATGGCGGGTGACCTAGATAAGCCGCTATTATTATCAAATACGGCAGGTTACGGTTTTATCACAACATTAGAAAATTTATTAGCTAAAAACAAAGCGGGCAAAGCATTATTTAATCTGCCAGAAGGTGCTGAAATATTGCCACCACTTTGGATTGAAAATTCTAATGATAGTCTAGCGGTTACTGCTGGAGATGGTCGATTATTGGTTTTTGCAGCCAGCGAGATGCCGAACCTAAATCGAGGTAAAGGTGTGCGTTTAATTAATATTCCGCAAGCACGATTTATAAGCAAACAAGAATACTTACATTCTGTCATAGTAGTACCACAAGATAGTAGTTTGACACTGTATGCAGGCAAGCGTCACTTAACCTTGAAACCTGCCGATTTAGCCCATTACACAGGTGAGCGAGGCAAGCGAGGCAATAAATTACCTCGAGGTTTGCAGAAAGTAACAGGTGTTGAAGTTGGAAGTAGATAACCCCTTAATAATGATGCATGAAAATAGTAATGACCAGATAGGCTTAACTGCCATGGTGCTAAGGCAGCAAAGTCAACATCCTTGGGGTCATGATAACTGGTCTTTAGCGGGTGTTGTGCCTGGATTATTACCGCAGGAAATAGTACAAATAGAATCACAGGGAGAGCTCCATATTTGGTCGGACTTAGTGTTGAAGCTGTATCCATTGCATTGTGAAGCCTATTATCAAAATCTGATGTCGCAACAAGCCAAGCTTTATTTGGTGTGTCAGCAACAAAATGAGCATCCTAAACCATTATTACTCACGGTTGATTATGATGAAGTGGCATCCTATATGGAAACAAGTGAGCTAGTTTTGAATACAGAGCTGCCAGATAATATTTACATATGGTTAGAGCAGTTTGTTGTTAACCATTATCAACCTCAAGCGCCTAAAAAACGTCGTCGTAAGCAATGGCATAATGACAAATCATGAATAATAAAAAAAGTGAGCACTTTTTATCACGCTGGTCACAGCGGAAAATCACTCGGTCAGAACAACACAATGAACTTGTTGAAAATAAACAAGAAACAGTTGAGGATACTAAGATTAATGAGCAGGATCAACAAGATGAAAGTCAGGTGCCTTTATGGTTGCAGGATAATGTTGATGCTGATAGCAAGAAACAGGCTTTATCAGCTCTGTTCAAACAGGCAGAATTTAATCATGTCGATAATTTAAATGATTATGATGAAGATTTTACCCAGTTCACCCCATTAGGTGATGTCGTCACGCATGAAATGAAAAGAGTGCTGCGTTTGGCAGAAGAAAAAATAGAGTCATCAGTAGATGAAAAAATAATAGATGGTAATGATAAATTGGTACAAACAAAATCTGATGACGAAATAAATAACAATGAACAAACATAATGCAGTGCAAGCAATTGGCAATGTAGATCCTATGCCGATTGACTTGATAGCATTTCAGTCAACAGGGCGATTGCTGATTATTGGCGATGATAAGGTGATAAATTCAGTTATCCCTCATTTGACGGGTTTAGATATTTCCTGTGTTTGTGACAATGCCCAATTAGTCGCTGAATGTGAAACTGTTACATTAATGGAAGGATCTATCCAATCAATTGAAGGTTGGCTAGGCGATTTCACAGTGCGGTTTGTTTCAAAAAAATTGAGTTTTGATCTTATTCTCGACTTATCACCACAAGCAATTCTGAAACGCGCCGTATTGCCATTAGGTTATTTTGCACCAAAAGAGAATGCTCAGGCTTTAGCTGAGGCTATCCAACAATTACCCAATTTAAAGGGACAATTTGATAAACCTAGATATTTTAATTATCAGGCATCTATCTGTGCCCATTCACGTAGTCAGTTATCCGGTTGCAATCAGTGCTTACAGGCTTGTCCGGCAGAGGCTATTAGTAGCACTGGTGATACAGTTACCGTTAATCCTTATTTATGCCAAGGTTGTGGTAGTTGTACTGCTGTTTGCCCATCAGGGGCTATCAGCTATGCCTTGCCTACACTGGATGTAAGCCTGAATCGTTTACGAAGTATGTTGCAGATCTGGTTTGAATATGATGATAGTCCACCCCATCTTGTTATTCATGATTTAGCACAAGGTCAAGTTTTAGCCGAACTAATGGCTGATAATCTGGCAGATAATATAATATTGTTTGCCATTGAAGAAATTGGTGCGTTGGCAATTCCATTTTGGTTAAGTGCGTTAGCCTATGGTGCATCAGCCATTACAGTTTGGGATGCGGGCAGTCATTCTGACCATGACTGGGCTGAGTTACAACAAGAAGTTGTTTATACAAATAAACTACTGACTGGTTTGGGCTATACAGATAAGGTGATCAGTTTTTTCTCAACTAATGAGATTGCAGCTTTAGATAGGCATATTTCACAACATGCGTGTTTATCATCAATGCCTGTTGCTAGTTTTGCAGGTATCGATGATAAACGGCAGATGATTATGATGGCATTGCAACATTTACATCAGAATGCCCCTAAAAACATAAACATTTTATCTCTAGAAGAGGGTGCAGCATTTGGTGAAATAAAAGTTGATACAGATAATTGTACATTATGCCATGCTTGCGTTTCAGTTTGTCCTGTTGGTGCACTGCTGGATGGTGTTGATGCGCCACAACTTAAATTTATTGAAGAACAATGTGTGCAATGTGGCTTGTGTGAAACAGCCTGTCCAGAAAAGGTGATTGAGTTACGCCCTCGTTATCTATTTGATAGGCAGCAAGCACGAAAACCTCGTCTTTTACATGAAGAAGCTGTATTTCATTGCATCAGTTGTCATAAACCATTTGCGACTAAAAAGATGATTGATACGATGACTGAAAAACTAAAAGATCATGCCATGTTTCAGGGTGAGGCATTAAATCGTTTAAAAATGTGTGAAGACTGCCGGGTAAAAGCGATGTTTAGTAATAATTGAGAGCCAAATTGATGATGGATGAAAATACACAATGGCGTGCGCAAACCTATGCTTTAATAGCCAGCTTATTAGCGTCAGCACCCGATCAAGAACTACTGCGAAATATTGCTGAAATAGAAGTCAACGAGCCTGATAGCCCAATGGGGAAACTATGGTTACAACTAATTGATGCAGCTAAACACAGTGAAATTACCGCGCTTGAAGATGAATATCAAAGCTTGTTTATTGGTGTTACACATGGCGAATTAATCCCCTATGGCTCCTATTATCAAACAGGCTTTTTAATGGAGGAACCGCTAGCAGAATTAAGAACAGATCTGGTAAAACTGGGGCTAGAAAGACAAGAAGATACAGCAGAGCCAGAAGATCATATTGCAGCACAATGTGATGCGATGCGACTAATATTATCAGCACAAGGTACGCCCGTTATTAGCGATCACGAGTTTTTCAGCAAACATCTGAAACCTTGGATTGAACAGTTTTTCCATGATTTATCAGTGACTAAAGAAGTGTCGTTTTACCAAGCAGTTGGTAAATTCTGTCTGGGGTTTTCTAAATTGGAAAAGATGGTTTATTTATAAATAATACCTGAATTTGCTATGGACTCACGGCTCCAGGTAATAATTTCACACTTGCCTGAAAAGTCATTTTCAGCGATACTTCATTTTAACTATACCCGTGATCATTCAAGTTGCGGTTTTTTGGTGCCTATAATGGATGGGCTAGCAAGGCATAATAGTAATGTAATAGTCGCTCTATTGCTTACTATTATAACGTAGATAGCGCATTCAGTATGGGTGCTAAAAATCTGCATCTTGATTGATTACGGGTATATATTGGAAATATGAGGAGTATGGCATGGTTGAGCCTTCTAATCTTGACAGAAGGAAATTTATAGTCAAACTGACAGGTACGGTCGGTGGTGTGGCAACATTGGCAGCTACTGCATCGCTTGTTCAGGCATCTCCCGAAGTCGATATGGAACAACAATCCGTATCTAATCCCAAAACAAAAGGGTATCAGCGGACAGCACATGTTGAAAAATATTACCAACTTGCAGATTTCTAAGTGCCTATTATGAAATTAACTAAGCGTAGCAATAGTTCTCAAACAAAAAAAGCAATTATTGATCGGCGAACTTTTCTAAAAGGTTCAGGCATTGCTGCCAGTGGTGCAGCGTTTATGAGTTTGTTACAGCCAGCAATGATTACAAAGGCACAAGCATCTGAAAATAAACGCCATAGTTACGCTGATGGTGTAATCAAAAAGGTTCATAGTGTTTGTAGCCACTGTAGTGTAGGTTGTGGTGTAGTAGCGGAGATCCAAAACGGAGTATGGATAGGTCAGGAGCCCAGCTTTGATCATCCGTTTAACCTTGGCTCACATTGTGCGAAAGGCGCATCTGTACGAGAGCATGGCCATGGTGAAAAACGCTTGAAATACCCGATGAAAAAAGTAGCAGGTAAATGGCAACGTGTCTCATGGCAACAAGCTATTGATGAAATTGGTGACAAGATGTTATCGATTCGTAAACAATCAGGTCCTGATTCGGTATATTGGTTAGGAAGTGCTAAACATAATAATGAACAAGCCTATTTGTTCAGAAAATTTGCCTCACTATGGGGAACCAACAATGTAGATCACCAAGCCAGAATTTGTCATTCGACAACAGTTGCAGGTGTAGCCAACACCTGGGGTTATGGTGCAATGACCAATTCCTTTAATGATATTCATAATGCTAAAGCCGTCTTTATTATTGGTGCCAACCCAGCTGAAGCGCACCCAGTATCATTACAGCATATATTCAGGGCAAAAGAACGTGGCGCGCCAATCATAGTAGTCGATCCGCGATTTACTCGTACCGCAGCCCATGCTGATCAATTTATCAGTATCCGTCCAGGGACTGATGTTCCTTTCGTTTGGGGTATGTTATGGCATATTTTCAAAAATGGTTGGGAAGATAAAGAGTTTATCAAGCAACGTGTTTATGGCATGGATGAAATTCGTAAGGAAGTGGCTAAATGGACACCTGATGAGGTTGAACGAGTTTCTGGCGCCAAAGAATCTGACGTATTGCAGGCAGCTCAAACAATGGCAGAACATCGCCCTGGTACCTTTATCTGGTGCATGGGTGGCACGCAACATACAATTGGTAATAATAATACCCGTGCGTATTGTATTTTCCAACTGGCACTAGGAAATATAGGGGTCGCTGGCGGTGGAACCAATATTTTCCGTGGTCATGATAATGTGCAAGGAGCAACTGATCTTGGCGTATTATCGCATACCTTGCCGGGCTATTATGGTTTATCGGAAGGTGCGTGGAAGCATTGGTCTAAAGTTTGGGATCTGGATTATGAATGGGTAAGAAATCGCTTTGATCAAGCGTCATATGAAGAAGCGGGCGGCAAGCATATTAGTCCGATGCATACCAAAGGCATTCCTGTTTCTCGCTGGATCGATGGCGTTTTGGAAGATAAAGACAATATTGCTCAAAATGATAATGTTCGTGCTATGGTGTTATGGGGACATGCGCCCAACAGCCAGACACGTGGATCAGAAATGAAAACAGCCATGGAAAAACTGGATCTGATGGTTGTGGTTGATCCTTATCCTTCGATTTCTGCTGTAATGAGTGACCGCCAAGATAACTTATATTTATTACCGGCATCAACACAATTTGAAACCTATGGTTCTTTGACCTCATCTAATCGTTCATTTCAATGGCGGGATAAAGTAATTGAACCTTTGTTTGAGTCAAAACCTGATCATGTCATTATGTACAAGTTTGCCAAAAAACTAGGTTTTTCTGATCAGTTATTTAAGCATATCAAGATCAATGGTGAAGAACCATTAATTGAAGATATCACCCGCGAAATTAATCGTGGCATGTGGACAATTGGTTATACAGGGCAATCACCAGAGCGATTAAAACGACAAGCTGCCAATTTACATACATTCAATAAAACCACATTAAAAGCCGAAGGTGGACCATGTGATGGTGAATACTATGGCTTACCTTGGCCATGTTGGGGTACACCAGAGATGAAACATCCTGGCACGCCGATTCTCTATGATACTAGCAAGTCGGTTGCTGAAGGTGGGCTGACATTCCGTGCCCGTTTTGGTGTGGAACGTGATGGTGAAAATTTATTAGCAGAAGGGTCTTATTCAGCTGGATCAGAGATTGAAGATGGCTACCCTGAATTTACTGCCGATATGTTAAAAAAACTAGGCTGGTGGGATGATTTGACAGCTGAGGAAAAGCAATCAGCTAAAGGTAAAAACTGGAAAACAGATTTATCGGGTGGTATTCAGCGTGTGGCGATAAAACATGGTTGTGCACCGTTTGGCAATGCTAAAGCCAGAACCATTGTTTGGCAGTTCCCAGATCCTGTGCCCATCCATCGAGAGGCTCTTTATACTAATCGTCGTGATCTGCTTGAAAAATATCCAACCTATGAAGATCGCCGCAGTTTTTATCGTTTACCTACACGCTATGCTTCAATTCAAAAACAGGATTTCAGCCAAGATTATCCGCTTATCATGACTAGTGGTCGTCTAGTGGAATATGAAGGCGGAGGAGAAGAAACGCGTTCTAATCCGTGGTTGGCAGAACTGCAACAAGACATGTTTGTTGAAATTAATCCGGCTGATGCTAATAATTCAGCTGTTAAACACGGTGATCAGGTCTGGGTTGAAGGGCCTGAAGGTGGCAGGATCAAGGTGATGGCATTTGTGACACCTCGTGTAGCAAGGGGACTAGTCTTTATGCCGTTCCATTTTGGTGGTCATTTTGAAGGTAAGGATTTAACTGATAAATATCCCGAAGGAACAGTGCCTTACGTATTAGGTGAGTCTTGTAATACTGTTTTTACTTATGGTTATGATTCAGTTACACAGATGCAAGAAACCAAAGTATCACTTTGTCGACTTCGTGCAGTATAGGAAACAATAATGGCTAGAATGAAATTTTTATGCGATGACGAACGGTGTATTGAATGCAATGCCTGCGTGACTGCCTGTAAGAATGAAAATGAAGTACCTTGGGGAGTCAATCGGCGTCGTGTGGTGACACTGGATGATGGCTTGCCCGATGAGAAATCAATATCAGTGGCCTGTATGCATTGTAGCGATGCCCCTTGTCAGGCAGTCTGCCCAGTAGATTGTTTTTACACAACAGAAGATGGCATTGTTTTACACGACAAGGATCTATGTATCGGTTGTGGCTATTGTTTTTATGCTTGCCCGTTTGGCGCACCACAATATCCACAAGATGGCGCATTTGGTTCGCGTGGCAAAATGGATAAATGTACCTTCTGTTCTGGTGGGCCAGAACAAGATAATTCAGCCGAAGAACTCGAAAAATATGGCCGTAATCGTTTGGCTGAAGGCAAGCTACCACTATGTGCAGAGATGTGTTCGACAAAGGCATTGTTGGCTGGAGATGGTGATGTGGTTTCTGAATTGTTTAGAAATCGCGTGGTACGTCGTGAAGGTCGGGGCAGCCAAGAGGCTTGGGGTTGGAAAACAGCCTACAAAAAATCATGAGACTTTGTAGCATCTTAATCATTATGCTGGCTTTGACAGCCTGTTATGAAGATGCTGATATTACGCTACACCAGCCTGGTGTTTATAAAGGCAAAATTGACAGACATAGTCAAACAACAGCGCAACGTGCTGAAATATTGGCAAAACGTTTTAAACAGGTTCAAATGGATCGCTAAAATGACACTAAGCAAGCGTAAAAAAGTGATGATTTTGACAGGGATAATGATGCTATTAGCAATAGTGTTATTACCGATGACAGGTTATATTGCAATAGGCTTTGCCAATACGTCCGATAATCAAGTTGTTACACAAAATTCAGAATCTGATTTTTGGCGAAAGGTCAGAAATAATACCAAGGGTTATTCGGCAGTTACTGGACAGGAAACAAATGAATTGATACAAGGTTCAGGGCAAAACTGGCGACAATTGCGTAATGGCCCAATCGCGACTTACGGCAGTTGGTTATTGGGGGTTACGCTAGCAACATTAGCGCTATTTTATTGGTGGCGCGGTCAAGTTAAATTAACGCAATCACGAACAGGGCAGACTATAGAACGCTGGACACTTAATGAGCGGCGCTTACATTGGTTTACGGCAGGGTTGTTTATTATTTTGGCTATTACTGGCTTAAGTCTTTTGTATGGACGGGTTGCATTAATACCACTATTTGGTTATCAAGGCTTTTCAACTTATGCGGCCATTGCTAAATTAATACATAACTTTCTAGGTCCCGTTTTTATGCTTGCATTGCTGGTGATGATAATCAAATGGTTCGGCAATAACTTCCTCAATCGAATTGATTTACAGTGGTTTAAGGGTTTTGGAGGTATGATTGGCGACAAACACCCCTCTGCTGAAAAGATGAATGGTGGTGAAAAAATATGGTTTTGGTCACTGGTTTTTATCGGTCTTGCTCTATGCATTACTGGTTTGGTATTGGATTTCACTAACTTTGGGCAGGAGCGTGAACTGATACAAACTGCTCATCTTATTCATGTTATCAGCGCATTGGTATTGATAGCATTTGCTTTTGGTCATATTTATATCGGCACGGTAGGTACGGAAGGCGCCTTGGAAGGAATGGTGACAGGACAGGTTGATGAGGCCTGGGCAAAACAACATCACGATCTATGGTATGCAGAGTTACAAAAAAATGATGATAATTAAGAATGGTTGATTGCACCAGCAGCATTAGGCATTCAATTTATCCACTATCTGTAATCTTGTGGTGCTATGCTTTTAGTATGACAAATAGAGGAGTTTGATATGCCATTAACACACCACCCATTAACGCAAGAATTTCCAAAATATAAATCTGAAATTCACGCACTAAAATCGAGCAATAATTATTTCCATCATTTAATGGAGCGCTATGAGGAAATTGACAAGCAAATTTATCGAATTCAGAGTGGAGAAGAGCCTACCAGTGACGATTATGTGAACCGGCTAGGCAAAGAGCGTCTAAACATGAAAGATGAAATGTATAAAATAATAATAGATAACAAATAGTTATAATTTTGTTTGAGTGTAAAATAAGCGGGCAATAAACCAGCATATAATTATTATTTGCTGGTTTTTTTATGTATAGACTATTCTATGAGTTTCATTTCTTACTTAAATCGCGGGTTCAGGCTTCACAATTAGTTCAGGTCATGGTAATTTTATCTCTATAAACTCATATAAATAAGCACTAAACTGGTGCTTGTACATTGTCATCAAAGAGAGAAATATAGATGAGCAAGCAGGAAACCAGCGCTCGAAAATCTGGAAATAAACTAAAATTACCACGTGCGGTCGGTAAAGGTCGACAAGTTGATTCTAAAGCGTTAGCTGAGGTTCAGGCATTATTGGGTAATGAATCTCGCCAGAAAGATTTATTAATAGAACATCTTCATAAAATCCAAGATAAATATAAACATCTTTCTGCTGAGCATCTGGTTGCTTTGGCGCGAGAAATGAATTTGTCTAAAACATAAGTGTATGAAGTGGCTACATTTTACCATCACTTTGATGTGGTAAAAGAAGGTGATACAGTACCGCCACAATTAACAGTACGCGTCTGTGAGTCCTTAACATGTAGTATGAAAGGCTCTGAAAACTTAGTTAAGTCATTAGAAAACACCTTGGGTACAGAAGTACGGGTGCAGCGTGTTCCTTGTGTAGGACGATGCGAAAAAGCCCCTGTTGCCGTTGTTGGAATGAACCCGATTGAAGAGGCAAATACCGATAAAGTGGTCACTGCCGTCAACAATAATGATATTGAACCCGAATCTCTTCAGCCTATTGAATATGAAGCGTATGTAGAAAACGGTGGTTATAACACTTATCGTATGTGTATAAATGGTACCTATAAGATTGAAAAAGTACTCGATGCGATGGATGATTCTGGTTTACGTGGATTAGGTGGAGCAGGTTTTCCTGCTGGCCGTAAATGGCGCATTGTTCGCGGTATGCCCGATCCAAAATTAATGGCCGTTAATATCGATGAAGGTGAACCGGGAACATTAAAAGATAAATATTATTTAGAGCGTGATCCACATTGCTTTTTAGAAGGCATGTTAATTGGGGCATGGGCGACAGGTATTGATGAAATTTATATTTACCTGCGTGATGAATATGCTGCAATTAGAAATGTACTGGAAGTTGAAGTCGCAAAATTAATCGCTAATCCTCCTGTTGAAGAGTTGCCAACCATTCATCTTCGCCGTGGTGCGGGTGCTTATATTTGTGGTGAAGAATCAGCGATGATTGAATCGATTGAAGGTAAACGCGGTATGCCGCGCCTACGTCCACCATTTGTGGCTGAAGTAGGTCTATTTGGTCGACCTACCTTAGAACACAATATGGAATCACTGTATTGGGTACGTGACATTCTTGAAAAGGGACCAGAATGTTTGACCAAACATGGTCGGAATGGTCGGGTTGGTTTACGTTCATTTTCAGTAAGTGGTCGAGTCAATAAACCCGGTGTTCATGTGGCCGACGCAGGTATAACCATGCTCGAGTTGATTGAAGAATATTGTGGTGGCATGCAGGAAGGTCATCAGTTTTATGGCTATTTCCCCGGCGGCGCATCAGGAGGTATTCTGCCTGCATCACTAGGTAATGTGCCGTTAGATTTTGATACTTTGCAAGAATATGATTGCTTTATTGGTAGTGCAGCGATAGTGGTGTTCTCTGATCAAGATAAAGCGCGTGATTTAGCCGTCAATGCAATGAAATTCTTTGAAGAAGAATCCTGTGGTCAATGTACGCCATGTCGCGTCGGCACAGCTAAGGCGGTGACCTTAATGGAAAAACCGCAATGGGATGAAGATTTATTAGAAGAGTTATCAGAAGTGATGATTGATTCGTCTATTTGCGGTTTAGGTCAAGCAGCGCCTAACCCTGTTCGTAGTGTGATGAAATACTTTCCAGATGAATTAACAAAAGAGGGGGCGAAATAATGGCTATTAATCCTGAAGAACTAGCAAGCCCAATCAACTTCTCATTAAATGGCGAGGCGATCACCGCAGGAGCAGATGAAACTATTTTAGATGCAGCCAAGCGTAATGGTGTTGAAATCCCACACTTATGTTACTCCGAACGCCAAGGAGCGGATGGTAACTGTCGTGCTTGTGTGGTCGAAATTGATGGTGAGCGTGTATTAGCCCCATCATGTTGTCGTGCACCTACAGAAGGTATGACCGTTCAAACGCAAAGTGAGCGTGCACTCAAATCACAAAAAATGGTGTTAGAGCTACTTAAATCGGATGTATCCGAGCAGCCGCATACCTTAAATTCAGAATTAGATTACTGGGCGGGCAAATTAGATGTTGGCTTGCCACGTTTTGAAGCACGTCATCAACCACAAGCCGATAATTCACACCCCGGTATTGCTGTTAATATGGATGCCTGTATTCAATGTACTCGTTGTGTGCGTGCTTGTCGTGATGAGCAAAATAACGATGTGATTGGTTTAGCCATGCGTGGCACACATACCCAAATTGTCTTTGATTTAGATGATCCAATGGGTGAAAGTACCTGTGTGGCCTGTGGTGAGTGTGTTGAAGCTTGCCCAACCGGTGCGCTTATGCCGGCAGATGATGTCGGTATGGTAGAACCTGATCGCATGGTAGATTCTGGCTGTCCATTCTGTGGGGTCGGTTGTCAGATGACTTATGCAGTTAAAGACGATAAGATTATTTATGTTGAAGGCCGTGATGGACCCGCCAACCATGGCCGCTTATGTGTGAAAGGGCGTTATGGTTTTGATTATGTTCACCATCCGCACCGTTTAACAAAACCGCTTATTCGTCGAGATGATGCACCTAAGTCGGGTGATTTCTCAATGGATCCCAATGATATTGACAAGATATTCCGTGAAGCAACATGGGATGAGGCATTGGACTTTGCCGCGGGTGGATTCAATAAAATTCGTGATGAACAAGGGCCAAATGCATTAGCAGGGTTTGGTAGCGCCAAAGGCAGTAATGAAGAAGCCTATTTATTCCAAAAATTAGTGCGAACTGGTTTTAAAACTAATAATGTTGATCACTGTACCCGTCTTTGCCACGCTTCATCCGTGGTGGCATTGCTAGAATGTTTAGGTTCGGGTGCGGTTTCCAACCCCGTTTCTGATGTTGAAAAAGCAGAAGTCCTTGTGATTATAGGTTCAAACCCAACAGTGAATCATCCCGTCGGTGCCACATGGATGAAAAATGCCATGCGTAAAGGTACAAAATTGATTTTGATGGATCCACGATCCACTGATTTATCTCGCCAAGC
>CAYSGK010000003.1:0-29496 GCA_964430395.1 uncultured Methylophaga sp. | reverse complement strand
TTATGCCCATCCGATGGCATAGCTTGAACAGGTACTTCCTCCATAGCATCATGGACATGGTTACCGTGCTCCTCTGCCATAGGCTGCATAGTTTCACCCATCGTTTTTTCTACCATTTCAGCTGCAGTTACTTCATGACTATGGCTATGTCCATCTGGGTTAGTTTCTGCTGAAGGTTCTGCTCCATGACTATGATTGTGACCGTCTGAGTTAGTTTCTGCTGAAGGTTCTGCTCCATGACTATGATTATGACCGTCCGCCCCCGCTTCAACTTTAGGTAATGACATTACCCCCAATCCATAGCGATACACAGCCTCAGCACCCAGCCAACCTGTCACCATTAGCATAATAGCTGCAATAATAGACACCGATATAAACTTAAATCCCGGTAAGCTTCTTTTTCTAGCCAAATTAATACTGGATAAACCAAGAAGTAAAAATAAAGTCGCGGTAGGTAAAGCCCAGTTTCTATGCAAGGTCATTGCTGCATGAGACGGACCATCATGTGCTACGCTGTTATATGCAAACCAGCCGGCTGTGGCCGTAGCAATTGCAAACAGACAGCCTGTCCATAAACTCCAATTTGCCATATTTAACCACTGCTCTCGCCAACGATGATTTACCGGCAACAGTAATCTGATCACATAAAACACTACTGATATACTGAGTAGCGCTATGGTGAAATGCACAAGTATTGGGTGAAAATTAGGGATGATTTCTGGCATGATTATTATTCCTTTTTTGGATGAGTTAAATTAATATTGACTAAACACTTGTGTATTACCATTTTCATCAAACGTTAATACGTCGTAACCTTTGGCAGGGAGACCTTCAGCTTGCATACCAGGTGAGAACCGTGGCATTCCTGGTGCTGTAAGACCTACAATATTTTTGGGCTTCTCTGCTAGTAACCTTTTAATATCATTGGCAGGCACATGCCCTTCTATGAGATAGCCATCAATTAGGGCGGTATGACATGATGCTAAACCAGGTATTACACCGAGTGACGATTTAACACTATTCATATCTTCACGGTTATGAGCTTGCACAATAAATCCTGCATTTTCAAGATGCGTTATCCATTTATGACAACAGGTACAGGTAGCTGATTTATAGACGACAATCTCAGGTAAGATTTGGTCTGTTTCTGTCGCCGAAAGCACTGTAGCAACCTTATTTTTAGATGCCTTACTCCAAGCACTGACTCCGATTACACTTGCAACAATAACCAGAATTAGAATTAATAATTGAATTTGCTTTGATAGTTTAAATTTTTCTTGTTTACTCATTTGTTAACCTAAATTAGAAATATTTTTCTATTTGCTACTATTTTGGTGAAGGTCGATGATAATAATGTATAGGGGCAGCAAGGTTATCTAATTCATTTTCTTCGCTGTCCTGAACCCAAGCTCGCCGCAAACGTTCCATCCAATCACTACCTAGCTTTATTCCAATCTCAGCCAATCGATTTTCTATCTGCTGTCTTGTTACTTGTAGTAAGTCATAACTGATAGAAATTTTGTCATCGTCAATACTTACATCTTTGATTCCCATCATCTCGGCCAAACTTGCTTTTAGTAGTTCCTTTGAGTCTTCATCTAATGGTGCAGCCAAGGTCATAATTCTGCGTTTTAGAATGTGTTTCTGTTGTTTTTCTGCCTTAACAGCATATAAACTGGGGTGAGCGATAAATGTATCCCGACATTGCTGAGAGCAAAAGTGGAAATACATTTTGTGATATTCAAGTGATGGGATGCTTGCATCAGGCTTCATGCCACAAACATAACATAGTTCAGATGTTGTCATTAAACCTTCCTCCCCCTATAACTTTCAATTTACAAGTCAAATATTAAAGCGTATTCCCTGTCTATTTTGTGACCTTTTCATTACAATTTTGTAATGAAAAAATATAGAGAAAAGGGGGCATCGCTACTTTGGGTTGACATGAAAATCATAAAAAGCGCCTGAAATACAAACAAACTGACACAAAGGCAGAAAGACAAAAATGTACACTGTCAATCTCCTTGTGATGTATACGGTGTCAATATTCAGCCTGTTCTACCAAGATAAGACTCATCTAAAACCAAACTCTTAATCCAGCCACTAAACTTGTATCAGAAGATTTTCCTCCATTTTGTTTAACAAAATCTTCCGTTGAACCATAAGTATTTTGCCATTTTATACCCAGGTACGGTGCAAAGTTTCGACTGAACTCATAGCGCAGTCGTACCCCGATATCAGTGCTGGACAAACCTGAACCTAAGCCATAACGTGACTGATTCTGTGTGTAAGCTTCAAATCCCATTCGCGGTGTCAGGATGAGTCTTTGTGTGAGCAAAAAATCGATGTCGCCGTCGAATCTGATTCCGACATTATCATTGTTAGCCAATAGATAAATATCTGTTTCAAAAAAGTACGGCGCCAGTCCTTGCAAACCGACGGTAGCCCATGTTTGATTTTTATATTCATCAGTTTGATCGTAATCCAGCCCAAGTTGGACATCCCAAAACGGGGCAACAGGGTGGCTGTATAACAGTCTGTTCTGCGAGTCCGTATTGCCCGAGGTGGTTTCACCTTCGCTTTTAAAATAAAGCTTATGGTTGTCTCGACCCAACCAGGCAGTAGCATCCCAACTTACAGGATTGTTTGATTGATCACTAATCTCAAATCGGTCCAGTAACAAATAGCTCAGAAAAGGATCCCGTTCATTTTTGGCCGCACGATTGGTCATAGCAATCATTGCGGCCTCCTTTGTCGGGGAGAATACTTTTGAGGATTCCGCTGCCTCTACTGACGTAGAAAGAGAAAGCAACAACGTTATGCTCACCAGAAAAATGGCGCTTTGTAAATTACGCATAAAGGTTCTCCTAATTATTTGATTACATATTACGAATTTGTACACGGCGGAACATGCCCATCATGTGATAGAGCATATGACAATGGAAAGGCCAATCACCCAACGCATTCATGGTGACGCGAAAACTGATTTTGGCGCCTGGTTGAACCACGACGGTATGCTTCCTCGGGATATGATTTTCATCACCTGTCTCTAAATCACTCCAGAGTCCGTGTAAATGCATAGGGTGATTCATCATGGTGTCATTAATAAAAGTGATGCGAATTCTCTCTCCGTACTTAAATTGTAATGGCGGGGCTTCATCAAATGGAATGCCATCGATAGACCACATATAGCGCTCCATATTTCCGGTTAGATGCAATACCAGCTCCTTTGTCGGTGTAGGCATAGATTGAGTCGCGTACAGGTTTTTGATGTCGGCATAAGTCAACACTTTTCTACCGTTGTCCCTAAGACCGGCTCCAGGATCATTTAAACGATACTGCGGATTTGAAGCCCGCATAGTGCTTTGGTATCCTGTTTTTCTAGGCACCTCCATCTGGGGTAGTTTAGGGTTGAAATTGATGGCTACTGAATCAGTATCATGCTTCATACTCATATCCATCCCCTTGTTCATGTCCATCCCTTTGTTCATGTTCATGTCCATTCCCTTGTTCATGTTCATCCCTTTGTTCATGTCCATTCCCTTACTCATATCCATTCCCATCGCCATTCCCATATCGACCATAGTGAGATTGGGCACTGGATCCATCTTCGGCGGAACAGCCAGTATTGATGCATCGTTGGTTAACGACCCCAATGCAAAACCACTTCGATCGATAGCTTGAGCAAAAATGGCGTAAGGCTGACTGTCTGTATCGGGTTCGACCAGAACATCATAGGTTTCGGCAACCCCGATACGAAACTCATCAACTTCTATAGCTTGTATCAGATTACCGTCGGCAGCGATAACGGTCATTTTTAAGCCGGGTATGCGAATATCAAAAAAGGTCATCGCCGAACTGTTAATAAACCTTAATCGAACTTTTTGCCCACTGTTTACGATGGCGCGCCAATGGGCATTGGGCGATAAGCCATTCATTAAAAAAGTATAGGTGGCACCTGAAACATCGGACAAATCGCGATTAGACATCCGCATTTGATTCCACATTTTGCGTTTACCCCATGCTGTAGAAAGGTCTTCTCTTTTTACTTCATTTGTAAAATCAGCAACGGTTCTTTGCACGTAATTATAATAATCGGGCGATTTTTTTAAATTGGCATAAATCGTTTCTGGCGGGGTATCAGACCAGTCTGAAAGTTGAACAATATAATCCTTATCATACTCAATAGGCTCTGCCTGTTTAGGTAAGATAACGATAGCACCATAAAGGCCTGTTTGTTCCTGATAAGCAGAATGACTATGATACCAATAGGTGCCATGTTGCTGGACAGTGAATTGATAAGTATAAGTTTCGCCTGGCGCAATGCCCTCATAACTAAATCCGGGAACGCCATCCATGGTAAAAGGCAGGATAATTCCGTGCCAGTGAATTGAACTGGAGACAGACAGGTTATTGGTGACCCGTATGGTGACAGTATCGCCTTCATGCCAAATCAGTGTCGGTCCCGAAAGGGAGTCATTGACCACGGTAGATCTGGCAGGTGACCCTGTTATGTTTACTGTTTTTTCAGAAATAGTCAGATCAAATTGATTGCCCTGGAGAATAGGCACTTGAGGGTTTGCATTTTGCACAGCTGCCTCCGAATTTTCGGAAGCAAAAGTTGTTGGTAAATAACTGGCAATTGCAGCAGCGATGGAGGATACAGCCATTCCTCGAACAAACTGCCGTCGGGTTAGTTTAGTTGGAAATTTATTTTTCATGATTACACCTCTAGCTATGTAAGTTTGTTGCTGCACCTGACCATTGCTGGCAAAACTACGCCAAATAATTGAAGTGGTTAAATATTAAAGAATATTCCCTGTCTGCTTTGTGACCTTTTCATTACAATTTTGTAATGAAAAAAAAGAAGTAACGAATTTATGGATTGCTGTATCTACTCATATCCATAATCAATGAAGATGCAGCTTTATATTTTTTGTCACTTCCGCATGTTTTTAGCGGTAGTGACGGGTAGGTAAAAACTGTACTTTCAATGGTCACCAGTAATTTTCCATACTGATTTGACCTTTTTCTTTTCGTTTATTTTTTTTGAGGCTGCCCTCGATAATACATTTTATGTGTTATCTGGGACAGCCCCAAATAGTTTTTAAAGCGCAGTTTACTGGTGTAAATGAGCATTTTGAAACTATTTTTAACGCAGGCATGGCGAAACGATGTAACCGCTAGGATCTAAAGACGACTCGTGCAAAGGTCTCGATACAATTCTTTTAATTAAAAGTAATATCAGGTAATCTCTAATCTATCATTGAGGCATCTTAATATTTGATAAAGGTACAAGATAGATGAAGTTACTCATAGTTGAAGATGAGGCTAAAACCGGTAATTATCTTAAACAAGGCCTCAGTGAAGCGGGCTTCGTTGTTGATCTCGTTAATAACGGCCTGGATGGTTATCATCATGCTATGACAGAACCTTATGATCTAGTGATATTAGATGTCATGTTACCTGATTTAGATGGCTGGCATATATTAAAATCATTACGGGAAGCTGATAAAACCATGCCTGTATTATTTCTTACCGCTCGAGATAGCATCGAAGATAAAGTTAAAGGCCTTGAATTAGGCGCTGATGATTATTTGGTTAAACCCTTTGCTTTTTCTGAATTATTGGCACGAGTACGAACCATAATACGCCGTGGTATTCAGATACCAAATGATCATATTCTTAGTATTGCAGATTTAGAATTGGATTTAACGCGGCATCGCGTAATTAGAGCTCAGCAACGAATAAAATTGACTGCTAAAGAATTCTTGCTATTGGAACTACTTATCCGTCATAAAGGTGAAGTCTTGCCTCGCTCGCTCATTGCTTCACAAATTTGGGATATGAATTTTGATAGCGATACTAATGTCATTGATGTCGCTATTCGACGTTTGCGTTCTAAAATTGATGATAATTTTAACCCTAAACTTATTCATACTATTCGTGGTATGGGTTATATGCTTGATATATCTGAATAATTTCGTACAATGAAGCAACCAACCTCTCTTACCTTACGGCTTACCTTATTATTCAGCACGGTTGCCACCTTGGTTTTACTGTCATTTGGTTGGATCATTGAGAATTCAATGGAAAATCACTTTGAATTAGGTGATATTAAAGAATTAAAACTCATCGCACAGGCTGTGAAAAAACCGCTTCAGACATTGCAGTCAGAACAGGATTTGCCATTACTTCAGCAACGCTTTGATGATATTTTGATTGGCCATCACCATCCCTTGCTTAAGGTTATTAATGATAGGGGTAACGTACTCTATAGTAGCCTTGAGTTTAAAAAAAGTTTGCCTGATTTACCAAATTTTAAATCCCCAAATCAAACTCTGGTAAAACACTGGAAAAATGGCAAGAATCATTACCGTATTTTTGCAGAACAAATTCTAACAAATAATGCAACACCGTATACCATCATCATCGCCATTTCTACCGATTTCCATCATACCTTCTTAAATAATTTTCGATTTATTCTATGGCTTATGGTTATTTCCAGTATCGTGGTAATGAGTCTCATGAGTTGGATGGCTGTTCATTATGGTCATCGTCCACTACGCCAAATTATTAATCAACTCGGTCATATTAGCAGTAACGAACTCAGCACAAGACTTGATCCCGAGACTGTTCCCAGTGAATTGTCAGATTTAATCCGATCATTTAATGATTTACTCAAACGATTAGATAAAGCATTTGACCGGCTATCTCATTTTTCTGATGATATTGCCCACGAATTACGCACACCGGTTACTAATTTAATGACTCAGACACAAGTAGCCCTTTCTCGAACACGTAGTAATAAAGAATATTTAGAAGTTCTTTATTCCAATATGGAAGAATTTGAACGATTATCTCAGATGATTGCAGATATGCTATTTTTGGCTAAAACGGACAATAAAATTAATCCGATTGAAATGAAAGATGTCGATTTATATCAAGAAGTACAAAGTTTATTTGATTATTATGAAGCCTGGGCTGAAGACAATAAGGTTTCACTAACAGTGAAGGGAAAACTTCAGCTTCATTGTAACCGCTTAATGATACGGCGGGCGCTCAGCAATCTACTCTCCAATGCAATACGACACACTCCCAAAGGGCAGACAGTCACCATAACACTTGACCGTATCAACAACTGTGTCAGCATTATTGTTCAAAACCCCGGAGAACCCATTCTTTCAGAGCATCTACCAAAATTATTTGATCGCTTCTACCGTATTGATCCATCACGGCAACGCACCAGCGAAGGGACGGGGCTGGGCTTAGCTATAACTAAATCTATCGCTGAAGCCCATGGAGGAAGTATTCACGTCACCTCAGATGAATCAAAAACACAGTTTCAGATCATTATTCCAATTTAATCCTATAATTAGCAAGCTTTTGGAAACTAAGGCCTAACACAATACCCCAGATAATATGCAATATCAGTGTTGCCATGGGTGCCATCATTCCCATATGTAGACCAAATAAACCAGCGCCTGCCATTGGCATAGGACCTATCATCATTAAAAACCATGCGCCAATAGAAAAAATAATGGCACTAGTCATAATGCTTCCAGGTAATTTATTAACCAGCAAAGCAAATAATACACCCCAAAGAACAGTACCTATCATAAAATGTGCAACCCAACCCATAATGAGCGGTGCATGCATCATCCCAGCAAGCATTTTTATGGCATTGAGTTCAGGCATGATGCCCATCTTGGCTTTGACTATCATTAATATTGATAAAATAACCGTTGCTATGAAGCCTGAAATTACACCCGCTTTAATATTCATATTTTTATCCTTTAATTAATTATGATTAAACTATTGTAACGACTTAGTTAAGCCTATAATCCGTCAGATCTACGTTCAAACATAGTCTTGTATGCCCAATCTGTAGCTTCTACTCCTTCATCATTTACCCTGCGGTTACTTCGTTTCGGTAGCTTTTAGCCGGAATCTGGACATAAGCAAGACTCCCGCTAAAAACATGTGGGAGTGACGGGTGAATAAAAAACTGCATTTTCAATAATTACGAGTATAAATTCCAATAAAGTTTAGGCTCATGACTTAATCAATTATGGCTGTGATAAGCCCGAATAGAAAACTTACGCCACATAAAGTAGACCACAGGTAATACTAATAAAGTCATAATAAGTGCTGTTATCATGCCTCCTACCATGGGTGCTGCAATTCGGCTCATCACTTCTGATCCTGTTCCCGTACCATACATAACGGGCAATAAGCCTACAATGATAGCAGCGGCGGTCATCATAACCGGTCTGACACGCATTCCTGCCCCATCCATTATAGCTTGACGTAGAATAAGCACTGTCGGTTTAATACCTTTTTGTTCACAATCAGAACGCATACGCTCATAGGCTTGGTTAAGATATATCAACATAATCACGCTAATCTCTACTGCCACCCCTGCCAAGGCAATAAAGCCAACCCCCACTGCAACAGAAAAATTAAAACCTAAATAGGCCATTAACTGGATACTGCCTACCATTGCCAATGGCAAGGTTGCCATAATAATGGCCACTTCTGCAAAACGACGAAAATTGATATATAACAAGATAATTATAATGGCTAAGGTTAATGGAATCACATAGGTCAATTTTTCTTTAGCACGCAACATATATTCATATTGACCAGACCAAATTAATGAGTATCCTGCAGGTAAATTACCTTGTTGTTTAACAATTCTTTGTGCCTGCTCAACATAGCTGCCAATATCCACATTTTCAATATCAATATAGGTCCAGCCATTTAAGCGTGCATTTTCACTTTTGATTGCAGGGGGGCCGTCTTCAATATAGATATGCGCCACATCACCCAAGGCAATACGCTCATTTTTTGCTGTCACAATGGGTAATAAAGCCATTTGCTCGGGTGAATTGCGATAATCCTGTGGGTAGCGAATATTAATTGGATAACGTTCTAAACCTTCAACTGATTGAGAAACATTAATGCCACCAACAGCCGTAGCAATAACTTGCTGCACATCAGAAATATTCAAACCATAACGTGCTGCTTTTTCACGTTGAATATCGATTTTGATATATCGCCCTCCAGCCACTCGCTCTGAATAAACTGAAGCTGTGCCGGGAACATCTTTAATAATCGTTTCTAATTGCTGCCCAATTTGTTGAATGACCTTCAAGTCTGGCCCAGCAACCTTTATTCCAACGGGTGTTTTTATACCCGTTGCCAACATATCAATTCGCGTTTTAATTGGCATAACCCATGCATTTGTTACACCAGGAAATCGAATTAAATCATTGAATTCTGTTTTTAATTTCTCAGTGTTCATACCCACTCGCCATTCAGAATGAGGTTTAAGCTGAATAAAAGTTTCAATCATCGTTAATGGGGCGGGATCGGTGGCCGTTTCAGCTCGACCTACCTTACCAAAAACAGTTTTAACCTCAGGTATAGTGCTAATCAACTTGTCTGTTTGTTGTAATAACTCACGTGCCTTACCTATTGAAATACCAGGGTAGGTTGTAGGCATATACATCAAATCTCCCTCATCCAAAGGTGGGATAAATTCACTACCAATATTTTTAGCTGGCAGTAATCCAATAACAGCAATAACAATTGCAATAATTACGGTTACCAATGGCAATTTTAGTGCCCCTTTTAATACGGGCATATAGATCCCTGTTAATAATCGATTAATGGGGTTTTTATGTTCTGGTAAAATCTTGCCTCGCACAAAATAGCCCATCAATACGGGTACTAGTGTAATCGCCAATAGTGCAGAAGCCGCCATAGCATAGGTTTTAGTAAATGCTAAAGGTGCAAACATACGTCCCTCTTGTGCCTCTAGCGTAAATACAGGCACAAAACTGATAGTGATAATTAATAGACTGAAAAACAATGCAGGACCCACTTCTGTTGCAGAATCTATTACGATCTGCCAGCGGTTTTCTTTATTTATGGGGATCCTCTCCATATGTTTGTGCATATTTTCAATCATCACAATAGCGCCATCAATCATGGCACCAATGGCTATAGCTATCCCGCCTAAAGACATGATATTGGCATTGATTCCTTGCGCATGCATAATAATAAATGCAGCTAATATTCCGACAGGCAAGCTGACAATAGCAACAAGTGACGAACGAATATGAAATAAAAATACCATGCAGACAAATGCCACAACAATAAATTCTTCTAATAATTTGTGCCCTAAATTATCTACAGCTCGCTCAATCAGTGCGCTGCGATCATAAACAGGTACAATTTCCACACCTTTAGGCAGGCTTTGTTTTAATTGCTGCAATTTCGACTTTACACCATCTATTGTTTTTTGGGCATTTTCACCAAAACGCATTACAACAATACCACCTACGGTTTCACCTTCTCCATTCAGCTCAGCGACACCTCGTCGCATTTGAGGACCCGCACTAATTTCAGCTAGATCTTTTAATAACAAAGGGGTGCCATTTTTGTTCACTCCTAAAGGTATCGTATTCAAATCTTCAATACTTTTAATATATCCTGTAGCTCTAACCATATATTCAGCCTCAGACATTTCAACAACTGAAGCACCAATTTCCTGATTCCCATGTTGAATAGCTATCTGTATTTGAGTAAGTGGAATACCATAAGCACGCAATTTATCGGGATCAACTTGAATTTGATATTGCTTAACCATTCCACCTACTGCAGATACTTCTGAGACGCCAGGAACAGTTTGTAATTCATATTTCAAAAACCAATCCTGAATACTACGTAGCTGGCTAATATCATGTTGCCCTGTTTTATCTTGCAAAGCATAGATATATACCCAACCTACGCCCGTCGCATCGGGACCTAATTGCGGTTTGGCGGTAGGCGGAAGGTTAGGGGCAACTTGACTCAAATATTCAAGAACCCGACTTCGAGCCCAATACAGATCTGTTTTTTCATCAAAGATAATGTAAACATAAGAATCACCAAAAAAAGAATAACCTCGCACTGTCACTGAACCAGGCACTGATAACATGGCAGTGGTAAGCGGATAAGTCACTTGATCTTCTACTACTTGTGGCGCTTGTCCGGGGTAGCTAGTTTTAATAATCACTTGAACATCCGACAAATCAGGAATCGCATCCAACGGTGTATTTTTCACCGAATAAAGCCCCAACCCAACAATAATAAATGCTGCTAATATTACAAAGAAGCGGTTATTGATTGACCAACGAATAATCCCGGCAATCATTGTTTCGTCTCCTCTTTACCCATTTGAGGCTTAATATCAGTGATCACAAATGTACCGTTATTAATTTCAAAGCGAAAATCAATTTTCTGCCCGTTGCTTAGTTTTGTTATATCCACAGAATTATCAACCATAAAATCTAGGGTGGCTTTCGGTCTATTCCATTTAATAATCGCTTCTCGACTGATATTGATCATTCTATGTTCAGCCATTATGGCGTTGATTACACCTGCTACTTGTGCTGATGGCTTTTCTGCCTTATCCATTTCATCATCAGTATTATTCATTGATTTTCTTTGATGATTCATTCTTTTAAAATCAGATGTTTTACTAGACTCTGAATCAATTAAAAATTGCGCCGAAGCAACCACTTTTTCGCCCTTACTAAGCCCTTGCAATATCTCAATATTATAATTATCAGAACGCCCTATTTTTACTGCAATAGATTTAAAAGTTCCATTCCCAAGCGCTAATACAACCCTATCCATATCACCCGTGCGAATAACAGCCTCTCTAGGCAATACTAAAACAGGTGTAGTATTGCCGGTATGAATAGCAACCTGTGTAAACATGTTTGGCATAAGCGCTTTATCTTTATTTTCAAAACGGAGTCGTACCCTTAATGTGCGAGTAGAAGATTCTAGCGTAGGATAAATATAATCTACTTTGCCCTGCCACTCTCTTCCAGGAAAATAAGATAAGGTCATTGTGACAGGCGCGCCAACTTTTACTTGATCTGCTTGCCGTTCAAATATTTCAGCTTGCACCCACACATTATCAATCACACCAATAGACATCATCGATGTTTCTGGTTTAACAAAAAAGCCTTCACGTATATTTAGCTTTGTCATTACTCCTGATTGCGGTGCATAAAATGTGACTGATTGTTTCACTTTTCGGGTCTTTTTCAAGTTTGTGATAAACCACGCAGAAATATCTAAAGCTTTCATTCTTGCTTGGGTTGCTCGTATCAAACGTTCATTTTTTCGTTGCAAAGCAATTAAATATTCTTCTTGCGCATTGACTAAGTTGGGCGAATATAAGGTATAGAGAGCTTGTCCTCGTTTTACGGGATCCCCTTCAGCCTTTACATATAATTTTTCTACCCAACCTTCAACGCGCGGATGAACGTGAATAAGCCGATCCTCATCATATTTGACATAACCTACCGTTTTAATTTCATTCTGTAGTGATTTTTGCATCACTTGGGTAACGCGAACCCCTATATTGTTAACTACATCAGCTGAAATTCTAATCGTACCAGCACCTTCATCATTGTCTGATACTTTATCAGCATATACTGGAACAAGATCCATACCCATAGGCGATTTTCCCGGTTTATCTTTTTTAAAATCGGGATTCATTGGTGCAACCCAATAAAGCGGTTTATCTTCTTCCATTTCCATTGTTGCTGGAGCCATCACGCTATCCAAAAACTCGGGAAAAGAGTATTTAATCAATGCGGCGCCAAATACAGCACCGATAACAAGTAAAAATAGACTTTTTAATATATTCATTTTTGATTTCCTTGCTTTATTAAATCGCCGTTTATTGCCATATAATAATTAAGCTGGGCAATTGTTTTTTTCTTATCTACTTCAATATTTAAATTTTCTATTTCTGTATCAAGAACATCAATTCGCGCTCGCACCACCTCTGCAAAATCGCCCTCGTCATTGGTATAGGCAGTAAGTGCTGCTTCTGCTTGTTCATGAATTTTAGGTAATAATTGTTCACTGTAAAGCCTGGATCGTTGCTCTAGGCGTTGCAAATTGGCTTTTGATGTTTGAAAGTCAGCAATCATTTTTCGTAATAATAGCCACTTCTGGGTTTTTATCGCTTCTGCCTCTGAAATAGAGGCTTGTACTTGTTTATCTTGTTTATTCTCAGTAAATAGTGGTAGATCAAAGTTAATCCCTATTGATAAAAAATTTGCTCGACTTCTGCCTGAAGCTCGATCTGCCCGATAGCTATAAGCGGCATTTACTCCCCACTGTGACTTGTATTTTTGCTGTGTTAATTCGACCTCTGTTTGACTCGCCTGAATACGGCTTTCCAATGCCAACATAGCGGGATGTTGGACAAAATAATTAGCTAATTTTTCTGGCAATAATTGATCATTTATCTCAATAAGATCCGCTTGTTTTAAGACAAGCTGGGGAAACTTTTTATTATCAATTTCAATTGTTGCTGGACTCGATATGGCTGAATCTGAATATTGCTCGGTAAACTGACCGCTGATCCATTGTGATAATTTCTTCTGTGCAACATCCTGTTGTTGTTTCAATTGCGTTAGCCGGTCATCGAGACGTGTTAGTTCTAATTGTGCTCTTACTACATCCTGTTGTTGCGTGCCTCCAAATGCAGTTGAATAGCTCACCTCCGAAACATCAAGTAATTGTTCAAATAAATCCCGATCCTGCTCAATTAGGCGAATACTTTCTTTTGCATTAAAGGCGTCAAGCCACAAGGCAGTAACAATGACGCTAATCCGTTCTTTTCTATCTGCTCTTAAATAGGGATTCTGCCCACTTAATATTTGCAGTTTTTTGCTCTGTAGTTGCAATGTATCTCCGCGTGGAAACATTTGACTGATCCCTGCTTTCAACTGAGTCATATCTTCTTGATTAAAATCAAATCCATCTGTAGGTAAATTAAGAAAACCTAGTGATACCACAGGATCAGGTAATGTCCCTGCAGCTATTGATCTTGAAAGCTGTGCATTTTGGATAAACTGGTTCTCGACCAACCACGGATCATTAGTCTTCGCCTGCTGAATGGCTTGCTCCAATGATAAAGGCAGATTTATTTCATCTGCATAGGTGGCGCTCACTGCCAAAAATATAAAAAATAGCGGCCAGCAGAATGTGACTTTTATTTTTGTAAAACGATGTGAAATATTCATTTTCATTCTCTACTCTAACGGCTAAACAAGGTTTAGCAATAACATTATTAGCCGAGCATCTTTAACCGTGCTCGATAACAAGATTTTTAGGGAATAACTATGTTTATCTGTAAATTACAGACACACTAACCCTGTGTTAGATAGAAATGGGGGGACGAAATAGAGAAGAATAATGTATTAGCGTTTGAGTAAACACATAGTGAGAATCTAGTACATCAGGGAGAATTGCCACGCTCTGCGTTGGTGTAACATGAAAAATAAGCGCACTACCACAGCCCAGTGCACCACAGTGGCAATTAACCTTACAACAAGGCTTATTCATTGACATATCGGATGAACCATCGGTGCTAGCCATCGCATGATCCATTGTATGATGCCCTATCATTTCGGCTGGTATCGCATGCTTGTGATCGGAAAATGAATCAGCCACAACTAAGCCCGCCTGCTGAATAAAAAACAAGCTAAAGAAAATCCAAAATAGTGTATTTCTTTTTTTCATAATCATTATAATAGCACTAAACATAACTGTGACCGTAGTAATTTATAATTAGTTCATCAGATACTAATCAATGGCTTTTAATAATACCTAAACGCATAGCGATATGCGCTAGATCAGCCGCGGTGCTCGCATTTAATTTATTTTTGATCTGCGTACTATAATTCGCAACTGTTTTATAACCCAAGCATAAATCAGCTGCGGCTTCATGTACTGTCATTCCTTTAGCTAACAAACAGAAAACATCAAACTCACGCGGTGATAATATATCAACCACTTCTCTAAGATTTTCTTCATCACTATAATAGTGTTCCGGCAATAATCCGTCTTCAAGATATTCTTTGCCTGATGCCACAACTGACACCGCCTCTGCCAGCACGCTAGCCGCACTATTTTTAGTCACATATCCCTTTGCTCCGGCCTGTAAAGCACGCTCCACATAAATAGCTTCATCATGAATACTATACACCAATACTACCGCATCACTATCTAATTGAATCAAACGGCGTATTGCTTCCAAACCACCAATACCCGGCATTGATAAATCCATCACCACCACATTGGGCTGAAATTCATTATAATGTTGGCAAGCCATTTCACCCCGATCTACATCCATAATCTCATCAATAAAGTTTTGTGATGACAACAGCATACGAAACCCTGCCCTGACCACAGTATGATCATCAACTAATAATACTTTTAATTTCTTACTCACTCTTTTTCCCCACAAATGGCATCCAAGCAGTCACTATTACCCCTTGTCCTTGCGACGAATTAAAATTAAGTTGGCCTCCCATATTTTCAACTCGCTCACGCATACCTAACACACCGAAACCTTGTGAACCCGCTTGCGCACCTATACCATTATCCCTCACGGTTATTACTACACGATCGCCAGTATAAGCGATAATTACATTCACCTTGCTGGCATTAGCATGCCTGACCACATTAGTTAAACATTCTTGCGTCACACGATAAACATTAATTGCGAGCTCACTACCTAGCTTATCTAACGGCTCATCATACTGAAATGTAATATCAAGATCCGGCTGACGACGCTGCCACTCACTGACTAAGTCGGTCAATGTCGCATTCAAACCCAGTTCCGTTAGACTGAGTGGATGCAATGTTCGCATCATCGAACGAACTACCTTGGCTAAATGGTCACAAATTTCAATAATTGAATCTGCTATTGATGCTACATCACTATTTTTCTGTTGTGATGTCACAGCCATCGCTTTAATTGCAGTTAGTGATTGTCCCATTTCATCGTGCAATTCGCGTGATAGGGTTTTACGTTCTGTCTCTTGAATTTGCATAGTATGCCGTGCCAATGCTTGATTATTTTCCTGTGCAACTTTTAACGCCCGTGACATTTCATTTACTTCTGTCGCAATCGCATCGAATTCGCTAATATTAGACTTAGTAATAGTAATGTCATACTTACCCGCTTCCACTTGATGAAGCCCCGTTAAAATAGCTTGTACTGCTCGTAACATGGAATTGAATACTAAATTTACCGCAAGAAATATAACTAAAAGCATCACCACAACCGACCAAAAAAATGCTTTAGACTCACCCCAGGCTTCCGTGATCTCATCCAGCGGGTTCGCCGTAATTAAAATAGTTTGTTTACTGCCATCAGCCATGCTGACATCATATCGTTCTGTCAAATATTCTGTCCCCACCGCTTGAATAAACCAGTTGGGTGGCCTAGATTCTGAGTTGTCAACCTCCCGATGAAAGGCAAATTTTATTGGTTTACCCCCGTCTTGAATAATTGCAAACTGCAAATGTCTCGTCTGTTGCAAAGCACTAATTCGTGATAACCATTCACTACTATTTTTGCCCGCAGCGGGTGCCTGTGCAAAACCAAGTTCAATCATCTGCAATGCTAATGTGATTGATGATTTCACTTCTTTTTTAACTGACTGCCGTGCTTGCCATACTGCCGTCATGCCACCTAGAATCAAAATCAAAACTACAGATAATAAAATTCGTAAGTTAATTAATGTTCGCAAACTCATTATATTTTCTCGTAATCCCCGCTATACCCAAGAGAAATCAATTTGCAGCTTTTACTCGACCGTCGTTCCGGTAGCTTTTGCCGGAATCTGAGCAGTAGTAAGACTCCCGCTAAAAACATGCGGGAGTGACGGGTAGGCAAAAATCTGCACTTTCAATGGTCACGGTTATGTACCCGTAATCAATACAAATACGTGACAACGGCTTCAACCGTGAAAGAAATTCATTTGATTCCAAGCCTGTTCTCGGCTGAAGCACCTAGCGACGCTTATTAACGCATCCACAGTGAGTCATAATACAGGTTTTTAAGCTTGTCATTCTTGAGATTTTTTATCACGGTATAAAAAACCGCGATATTGCTACACAATACCGCGGTTAACAAGGCTGAGGAGAAACCTTTTATACTCCACCTTCACTTTGCAGAATTCTGTAAAGTAATGATGGACAGCTAATTACATCGAAACTTTAATTCCAATCCAACCGGCACGTGGTGCACCTACGCCTTCAAAACGTGGGTTAGACATAGCTGGCCCACGGCCTGGACCGCTACCATCAAATATCTCGCTTGGATCCCCTAATAATCCAAAGTTTGAATATTCTCGATCAAACAGATTATCAAGTTTCGCAAAGAATCTAACATGAGGAGTTACATTATAGTGAGCATGTAAATTAACCACCGTGTAACCGGCTATTTTGCCTAGTTGGTTTGACTCATCGCCTCGGTAATATTGATCTGCATTTAACAATGCATCACCGCCAAATGAGAATTTAGGTGTAATAGCATAATCTGCTACTAATTTAAGATTATGTGCTGGAATGCTAGGAATTTTATCACCCGATTTCACAAAAATATCACCATTGCCATCGGCATTAGGATGGGCAGGACTACTTATTTTAAGTGGTGAACGGAATTCCGCATCAACATAGGAATAATTTACAGCCCATGATAATGCGCCTTGCTCGCCTGATACACCTAACTCAATACCCTGGCGGCGTGTTTTACCGATATTGTCAAAATAACCTAGGTTTCCTGTTGTTCCACCAGTACTGATAAATAAGATATCATCATGATTGGTAGTAGTGAACAGGCCTGCATTCCAAGAAACAGATTGCCCCCAATGACCTCTTAAGCCACCTTCCCAACTTTTTGCTACAACCTGATTTAATGGTGGATCAGACAAAAAAGCATTGGGTAAAGTACACGGTGCATTTGGATCTGAACAACCTAATTCAGAAGGTGTAGGCGCACGAGATGATTCACTATAACTCAAGTAAGTCGATGCCATATCATTAAAGGCAAAAGTCAGACCTGCTGCTGGATTAAAGCGATTAAACTTATGTGTTGCATTAATCGTTGAAGCCGCATCAAGATTGTCTTTTACTTTAATTTCAGTATTATTATAACGACCACTCAATGTCAGTGCTAACTGTTCAGTCAATGACACAGTATCGGTAAAGAATAGACTATATGTACGATTCTTAGAGGTTACATCGACTTCTTCGCTTGGAACAAAAATGCCTGTTTTGGTTGTTGATCGGTCAGTATTTAAATCAACCACCTCAACAGTCGCATTATAATCACTTTTACCCCTATCATAACTGGCACCAGTAATCAGTTGGTTTTCATAACCGGCAATATCATTTAAGAAGGTTAATTGACCTTGTAAACCTCCGCTATTTTCCTTAATAGCTCCACGATTATTAATCGCATCTGAGATTAGAATATCGTTACCATTTTGGTCTTTTATACGCGTAACACCATCATCTTCGGTAAAGAATGTACCATCATCTGCAAAACCTGCACCATCGCCATTAAAACTATCCGTTTTATTATGTCGATAATAGGCATTACCTGCCACTTGCAGATTATCATTAATCCAATGACTGCCTGTTAAGTTAAGTAATTGCATTCTATTTTTAGTGATATCAGGAATAGTAAATGCTGCCCTTCGGTTAATATCGATCAATTCAACTGGTGCCGGGCCATTACCTATCAACTCATTATCAGTAGCCGTTAAGCTTAAATCCAATGTTGAGGTATCACTACGCCAGCTAGTATTGGCAAATAATTGTTTCACTTCTGAGGGCGATGCATCACGGTAGCCGTCTTCTTTAAACCAGTTACCTGTTACAAAATAACCCAATTTACCATCATTGGCACCACTTTCAATTTCAACCGCACGGCGGTTAAACGATCCCCAATAGCCTTGAATTGAATGCCCTGGATTGGTAAAACCATTTTTACTTTCAATTGATAATGCACCGCCCAGTGTGTTCAATCCGAATAAAGGATTAGAGCCCGGCATTAAATTAATACTAGCAATCGCTGATTGTGGAATGGTATCCCAATGCACATTATCACCAAATGGCGTATTCAACCGAACACCATCCATATAAACGGCTAAACCTTGTGATAAACCAAGCAATGGTGATGCACTAAAACCACGGTATTGCACGTCAGGTTGATAAGGGTTATTTTGAGCTGAATTAATATTAACACTACCCAAAGTACGCGTCATAAAATCAGTCAAATCAAGCCCTTGAGCCTTATCGATATCTTCTGATGTGGCCGTTTGAACATTGCTGGCAATTTGGTCAGCCGGCAAACCGACACCATGTAATGGCGTTGTGCCGATAACTTCTATATCTGTTAATTCAATACTATCTTCTGCCATAACAGCTGTTGCTGTCATCGCACTTAGTAGCACCAGTGATAAAACTGATCGTTTATGGGGTAAATTCATATTCTGCAACTCTCTCGCTCTCAATTAAATAAAATATCGAGAGCGATATTAGCAAAACCACTGCTAACTGCAATTAGGAAAAATTCCTTTTTGTTACAAGTCGTGACTCAAGCACTTGCTTTGTCACACCACACGGGGTATTCCTAATTTGATTATTATTCTCTAATTTCAAACCATGACAAAGAGTTATGTAAGTTAACAACCTCGCCAATAATCACCAAGGTTGGGGCAATGGGTTGTTCTCTCGCCGCCAGATCAGCTATT
This sequence comes from uncultured Methylophaga sp., assembly GCA_964430395.1. Classification (GTDB taxonomy): domain Bacteria; phylum Pseudomonadota; class Gammaproteobacteria; order Nitrosococcales; family Methylophagaceae. Next base: position 9,862 of record CAYSGK010000003.1, on the reverse strand, counting down.
TCAGCAATCGTGCTGATCCAAACTTTTTGCTGCGCGGTAGTGCCTTGTTGCACTAATGCGACGGGCATAGTTGAAGATAAACCGTGTTCTTGCAATTTTTTAGTTAGAACAGGCAAGCCTGCCAACCCCATGTATACGACAACAGTTTGTCTTGCTTGCACTAATGCTTGCCAATTTAAATCTAACGCACCGTCTTTTAATTGGCCGGTTACAAAAGTGCAACTTTGTGAATAATCTCGGTGTGTCAGGGGAATACCTGCATAACTGGCACAACCTGATGCGGCTGTTATTCCCGGTACAACTTGAAAAGGAATATTTTCAGCTGCTAGCGTTTCAATTTCTTCACCACCACGACCAAAAATAAAAGGATCGCCACCTTTAAGACGTAAAACACGTTTGCCCTGTTGTGCATGTGTTAATAAAAGCTGATTAATTTCCTCTTGGCGGACGGCATGCCATGCCCGCTGTTTTCCCACATAAACCTGCTCTGCTTCTCGGCGAACTAATGCTAATACCTCTTTACTCACTAAGCGATCATAAAACACAATGTCGGCTTGTTGCATCAAGCGTAACGCTTTAAATGTTAATAGTTCAGGATCTCCGGGGCCTGCGCCTACTAAGTAGACTTCACCTTTTTGCAGATCGGCTGTTTGTGTCTGCTCAAGAAGTGCTTGTAATGAATCTTCACCTTGCTGATCTCTGCCAGCTAAAACATGATCTGCAACCTTACCTTGTAAAACCGATTCCCAAAAACGACGGCGCATCGATAATTTTGGTAGTTTCTTCTGAACGACACTACGATAACGGCCTACTAACTCTGCCAGTTTGCCATAAGCAGGGGGTATTAAGGTTTCTAATCGCGCCCGTAATTGTCTTGCTAAAATTGGTGATTTTCCGCCACTGGATACGGCAACAACAATCGGCGATCGGTCAAGAATCGACGGCAAAATAAAATCACATAATTCAGGGCAATCGGCTACATTCACCCAAATTTTATGTTGTTTCGCGTGCTGGTAGACATCACGATTTACTTGCTCATTATCCGTAGCTGCGATCACTAAACTGCATTCTTCCAATAATTTTTCTGAGAACACAGCGTTTATCCATGTTACATCCTTGGCATCAATCAAGGCTTGTGTGCTGGCTGAAATGCTGGGAGCTACAATGGTTACATCAGCTTGTACTTTGCATAACAAGCCGGCTTTTCGGGCTGCAATGTCTCCTCCACCCACAATGAGGCAATGCCGATTTTTTAAATCGACAAAAAGTGGTAAATAATCCATTTATTGTTCTTTTTTTGTTGCTAAAGGCAGTTGCAATGCTTGTAATACAAAACCATCATTCAGATTCTGAACAATTGCAACAATATGCGTATTTTCTAAATTCCAATCATCTTCTATCTTTACCAATGTCGACACATCGCTTTCTCCACTCTCATCTAATGCAAAAGGCCCTAACCATTTTCTGACTAAATGCTGATGATGAAATGTTGCTCCCGCATTATCACCCCCAGTTACTTTACTGGTGATATTATCTTCCGTAATTGCCAGATAGAGTTGTGAATACAAGCGGTTTTCCATGCCTTTTACACCAATGTGATTATCAATAATCAATTCATTATTTTCTTGCGAAACAATTAATTCTATCCCTGCTTCTGGTTTAAATTTATTAACCGCCTGGATAACATCTTTTACATGCTTCTCCCAAGCATGGATAATTTCACCACTGATTGAAAACTCAGGTGTATACATTGTTTTATATAGATTTATTTGTGCTAGCTGGCTCTGCCTAGCAGAGAAAACAGGGCTGGAAAAACGATCAACCCAACCTTTAGAATCATTTAAGTAATCAATATGAAAACTTAAAATAATCACATCATCATCGCTTATGCCTTGATTTGGCAAATCTTCAATCCATCGATAAGCTCTAGGGCAGTTGCCACACCCTTCAGCAGAAAATAATTCTAACACAGCAATTTGTTTATCACCGCTTCCCGCTTGCCAAGACTGAGAACAAGCCATTACTGGCAAAAGAAGTAATAGACATGCAAGTCTTTGAACCGTATTTTTCATGATTTTTGCCTTAATTTAAGCTGAATTATGAATAAAAGCCTTTATTTTACTTTTCGGGATGACGGAGTTGCTTAGAATTTCTCAACTAAGTCTTCAATATATAGGAGTATATAGATAAACCTTTAGTTCCGCTGTTGAACATTAGTACACATAGCTAATTCTCTCAGCACGGCTGTCGCATAACACCCCGCAGGTAAGAAAAACCTTATTTCTAATTGAGCATTATCTAAGAAAGTCCAACTAAAGTCACTTGGAAATACGCGTAATGCGCGCCTTTCTTGGCTTAAACCCGCTTTTTCAAGACCTGTTTTCCACGTGTCCCAGTCTGATAACATCTGCTTTTCGAGTAGTAAACTGTCGTCTTTAACTTGTAGGTTTCCTCGTCCCAACATTGGACCTGTTGGATGAATATCCATTGTTGTCAATCGTGTTGCCAGTACATCATCAAGTTTATCTACGCCAAATAAGCTGGCTTTAGTGCCTGCCAATAACATCATGTCACCCATTAAGGCTTGATTCCAATTTTCTTGTTTAATTCGCTCAGCCAATACAAGATTGAATAACCACGAGCGAGCTGCTGAGAGGTATAAACTTTTTTGAGTGCGTTTTCGAGGCGCTTTACCGGTAGAAAACCAATAATCCACCCGTTCTAAATTGCCCATTTGATGACCAAAACGCTGTTCTCCAAAATAATTGGGTACGCCTAACTTTTGTACTTGTTTAAGATTGATTTCCCAGTCGTCTTTTTCACCTTGAACATTCGTCATTCGTAGTTTGAACTTGTTCCCTGCTAACACACCGCGCTTCAATTTTTTGCCGTGACGTGTTTGTTCAATGATCTGAATATCATCCGTTTCAAATTCAGCCCAATTCGGCTCATCAAAACCTTCTAAATTAATACTGAACCATTGGCTAGTTATAGCATGGCGGTCTTTTAACCCTGCATAACCTATGGCGATAGATTTAACACCTGCAAATTTAGCGAGTTCATTTGCCAGCCAGTCTGTATTAATGCCCCGTTTCTGGATCTTTAGCCAAACATGTCCGCCAGAACCATCAGGTTCAAATGGTAAAACTTCTTCAACTTGAAAATAGTCTGGTTTCTTGCGAATTTCCGCAAAGCATTGCGTTGCTGATTCATTAACGCGTGCTAATGATGAAAACTCAAACCGCGACAAGACTTATACTTTTACCAATAAAACAACCGCATGTGCGGCTATGCCTTCTTTTCGCCCAGCAAAGCCTAGTTTTTCGGTCGTGGTCGCTTTTACATTCACAGCATCCACTTCAATTGCTAAGTCTTGAGCTAAAATACTACGCATACTCGGCATAAAAGGCGTCAGTCTTGGTTGTTGAGCAATGATGGTGCTATCCACATTGTTGACCTTCCAGCCTAGTCTATTAAGATCCTGCATTACTTTTCGCAATAAAAAACGGCTATCAATATTTTCAAATTCAGCATCCGTATCAGGAAAATGATGACCAATATCCCATAAACCTGCAGCGCCTAATAATGCATCACAAATAGCGTGAATTAAGACATCACCATCCGAATGCGCTTCTAAACCAAATGTATAAGGAATGACGACACCACCCAGTGTAATCGAATCTCCTTCGGTAAACTTATGCACATCATAGCCGTGACCAATTCTCATATTTGTTCTCGCTGTTGCTGTAAAAATAATTTAGCCAATGCTAAATCTTGTGGCACGGTAATTTTAATATTATCTGAATGCCCTTCCACCATCATTGCTTTTAATCCGGTCAATTCAATTGCACTGGCTTCATCTGTCACTGTTAATTTTTGTTGTTTGGCCAACTGTAAAGCATCTCTAAGTGTTTTGAGTCTAAACATTTGCGGCGTCGATGCCCGCCATAAGCCCTGTCGTTGCACTGTTTCTGTAATCTCTTGCTCGATATTAGCGCGCTTAACCGTATCTGTTACTGGGATCCCTAAAATACCACCGACAGGATGATTGGAAAGTTGCTCTAGCATATGGTCAATATCCTGATGTCGTAAGCATGGTCGCGCAGCATCATGCACTAATACCCATGGATCATCATTGGAGATTTTTGCCAACGCTTCTAATGCGTTATAAACAGAGTCTGCACGTTGTGCTCCGCCAACAACAACATGAATAGCAGTGTCACTCTTCACTGATACTTGAGGCCACCAAGGATCATTTTCTGCAAGTGCAACAATGATCCCTTTTACACGACTATGTGAAGCTAAGCGTTGCAAAGTATGTTCAACAACGGTGTGCCCCTCAAGCTCAAGATATTGCTTGGGGCGATCAGCTTGCATGCGAGAACCTATACCAGCGGCAGGTACAATCGCCCATACGGCTGGATTACTCATCTGCTGTTTCTTCTTCTATAATTTGAAAGAATGTTTCACCTTCTTTTATCATGCCCAGCTCACTTCGTGCGCGCTCTTCAACCGCATCAAGGCCACTTTTTAAATCTTTGACTTCAGCTGTTAATACTTGATTACGTTCTTTTAGTTTTTCATTGTCTTGACGCTGAATCTCAACATCTTGTTTCAAGTGCAAAACAGCTGGCAAACCATCATGACTAAACCATAGTCGGTATTGTAGCAATAGCAATAATACCGTAAGTAAAATCATTGTCGCTTTCATAATATCAGCTTAAGTGAAGGCTTTTATTCCAGGGTACACTGCAGTATCGCCCAATTCTGCTTCGATACGAATTAATTGATTATATTTTGAAATACGATCAGAGCGCGATAATGAGCCCGTTTTAATTTGTCCAACACCTGTTGCAACAGCAAGATCAGCAATAAATGTATCTTCTGTTTCACCACTTCTATGTGAAATAACGGAGGTATATCCCGCCTCTTTTGCCATCGATATCGCAGCAATTGTTTCTGTTAAAGTGCCTATTTGGTTAACTTTAATCAAGATTGAGTTAGCCACTTTTGCATCGATTCCCCGTTGTAGAATTGTGGTATTTGTTACAAAAATATCATCGCCCACCAATTGTACTTGTTTTCCAACGCGGTCAGTTAATACTTCCCAACCATCCCAATCGTTTTCATCCATTCCATCTTCAATGCTGATAATCGGATATTTATCGACCCATGATGCAAATAAATCAACCATTTCAGCAGATGATAATGTCCGGTTTTCAGAAGCCAATACATAGTGACCATCTTTATAAAATTCAGAGCTAGCGGTGTCCATTGCTAGCATAATATCTTTGCCCGCTTCATAACCCGCATTTGCAATCGCTTCAAGAATTACTTCAATTGCCGCTTCATTTGAAGCTAAGTCAGGTGCAAAACCACCTTCATCGCCTACGGCAGTACTTAAGCCTCGCTCGCTTAATACTTTCTTCAAAGCATGAAACACTTCTGCGCCATAACGTATGGCCTCAGTAATGCTAGAAGCCCCAACAGGAACAATCATAAATTCTTGAAAATCGACACTATTATCAGCATGAGAGCCGCCGTTAATAATATTCATCATCGGCACAGGCATTACACTAGCGCTATCACCACCTAGGTAACGATATAATGGCAATCCAGCTTCATTAGCTGCTGCGCGCGCGACCGCCATAGATACGGCTAGTAAAGCATTTGCGCCAAGACGCGCCTTGTTATCTGTTCCATCAACCGCAATTAATTTCTGATCAATAGCTTGTTGCTGCGTTACTTCCATACCAATAACAGCTTCGCTTAATTCGCCGTTAACAGCCGCAACGGCTTTTAAAACACCTTTACCTAAGTAACGAGACTGATCGCCATCGCGTAATTCAACGGCTTCACGCTGCCCTGTCGATGCGCCTGAAGGTACGGCTGCCCGCCCCATCACACCACTTTCTAAAATCACATCGGCTTCGACCGTTGGGTTACCACGTGAATCAAGAATTTCTCGACCTAGAACTTTACTAATTTTGCTCAATATTTTCTCCAAAACAAAGTTATCATTCCATTTACAATTATCAAAACCGTCACTGCAGTAGGTTTCTAGCCGGAGTGACAAAAAATTTTATGTTCATTGAAACTGCATGTTTTTATTCACCCGTCATCCCAGTATGCTTTTAGCTGGGATCTACTTAATACTTTAGATTCCCGCTAACAGCATGCGGGAATGACGCGGTTGTAAGTTCTGCATCTTCAAGTATCACGGGTATATAGCTAATTTTTATTCGGTTAGGTAAAACGTAATTGTTGTTACCACCCGTACATCTTTTTCAATTTTATTGGTATCACCATATTCTTCACCCGCATCACGCACATAAAAGCTACCTTGGCGTGCACTGCGTATACCGCCGACTTTTACACCTGCATTGCTAGCAAACTCATTGGCAGCTAGACGCGCATTTTTAGTCGCTTCTCGCAGCATATCTGGCTTAATCTCATTTAATTTAGTGAATCGATAGCTTGGTTGATTATTTTCAATATTGATACCTTGTGCAAGCAATGTACTCATATTTGTACGGGCTTGTTTGATTTTATCCACTTGGTTTGTGCTTACACTAATCACACCGTTAAGCGTATGCTCTTCATCCACTACACGTTGTTGATCATCACGATATTGATAGACATTATAGTCCAAAACACCGACATCAACTTCTGAATCATCAAAGCCATTTTCTTTTAATAATTCAACAATAATTTTTTGTTGTTGTTCCGCTTGTTTATAAAGCTTCGGTAACTGTTCTCGACTAGTACCTGATAAAGAAAACGTCAGCATCCAATCAACGTGATCTGCCATTACGCGTCGCTCTGCTAAGCCTTTTGCCTCGGCGGTATTAATCGCAACTTTAGCGTTATAGAGTGTTTGGCCAACAAAATAACCTGCTATTGCCAAACCAGCCGCAACAAATAGGCCTAAGAAAAAAAGTCCGCCTTGGTTTTGTTTATTCATGTTAATTATCCGTTTTGAATTAATGAATCTTCAATAAAATCTTGCCTCTTCACAGTTCTATCAATAGCCACTAATGTTTCAAGTAATTCTTCCATGCGATGTAACGGCCATGAATTAGCGCCATCACTTAATGCTTTGTCGGGTTCTGGATGCGTTTCCATAAAGACACCTGCCACACCAACAGCTACAGCTGCACGTGCTAACACAGGAACAAACTCACGTTGACCACCTGATGAACCGCCCATTCCGCCCGGTTGTTGTACAGAATGTGTTGCATCAAATACAACGGGGCAATCCATAGCACGCATTTGAGGCAAACCACGCATATCAGATATTAAGGTGTTATAACCAAATGATGTGCCACGATCACACAACATAATTTGATTATTGCCGGTTGATTTTGCTTTTTCAGCAACATGCTCCATATCCCAAGGTGCTAAGAACTGACCTTTTTTGATATTCACCGGTAAACCTTGGCTACATACATTGACGATAAAACTGGTTTGACGACATAAAAATGCAGGTGTCTGTAATACATCGACCACACTTGCCACTTCTTCAAGCGGTGAATATTCATGTACATCAGTAATAACGGGAACACCATATTCTTTTTTTACGGCTTCTAAAATCGCTAAGCCTTTTTCAATACCCGGGCCACGGTAACTGTTGACTGATGTTCTATTTGCTTTATCAAATGAAGATTTATAGATGAAATGAATGCCTAAACGATCAGTGACTTCTTTTAGTTTACCTGCGACATCCATAGTCATTTGTTCGCTTTCAACAACGCAAGTGCCTGCAATTAAAAATAATGGCTGTTTTCCACCGACTTCTTTCCCACAAAGATCCATTATTTTTCTCCCCGCTGTTGTTTTGCCGCATTAATAAACCCTTCAAATAAGGGATGGCCATGTCGCGGCGTTGACTTGAATTCTGGATGAGATTGCAATGCCACAAACCATGGGTGTTCAGGTATCTCAATCATTTCGACTAAGTTTTGATCTTCTGATAGTCCTGAGAAGCGCAGACCCGCATCTTCTAAAGTTTGTTTGTAGTTATTATTAAACTCATAGCGATGACGGTGGCGCTCAACAACTTCTGATGCACCATAAATCTTCTCGGCCAAACTACCTGACTCTAATTTACAAACATAAGCACCCAACCGCATGGTGCCGCCTAAATCAGAATCATGATCACGCTGTTCTACGCTACCATCTTCTTTTTGCCATTCAGTAATTAAACCGATAACAGGATGCGGCGTTTCAAGATCAAACTCGGTACTAAAGGCGTTTTCTAAACCGGCTTTATTACGAGCATATTCAATCACCGCCACTTGCATACCCAAACAAATACCTAAATAAGGTATTTTATTTTCACGTGCAAACTGGGCTGTTTGGATCATGCCTTCAACACCACGTTTACCAAAGCCACCCGGAATTAAAATCGCATCCATGCCCGCAATGATCGCGGGGCCTTGTTTCTCGATATCTTCAGAATCAATATAGTGCACATTGACTTTGGTTTGCGTTTGAATGCCAGCGTGAATTAAGGATTCTGATAATGACTTATAAGCCTCTGTCAGATCCATATATTTACCCACCATAGCAACATTCACTTCACCTAATGGATTGTTCAAATTATCTGCCACATGTTGCCATTCAGATAGATCTGCGGGTTTCACATTTAAGCCTAATTGTTGCACAACAATTTCATCTAAGCCTTGTTTGTGTAAATCCATCGGGATTTTATAGATGCTATCAACATCCACAGCAGAAATAACGGATTTTTCAGGAACATTGGTAAATAAAGAAATTTTGCGGCGCTCTGAATCAGGCAACGGGCGATCCATACGACATAATAAAATATCAGGCTGAATACCAATCGTGCGAAGCTCTTTCACTGAATGCTGTGTCGGTTTTGTTTTAATTTCACCGGCAGATGGAATATATGGCACCAGTGTTAAATGAATAAAACAGGCTTGTTCACGCCCTAACAGCGTGCCCATTTGACGTATAGTTTCAAGAAAAGGTAATGATTCAATATCACCTACCGTGCCGCCAATTTCAATTAAAGCAACATCAGCATCACCCGCGCCTTCATAAATACAGCGTTTAATTTCATCTGTAATATGCGGAATAACTTGAACGGTATTGCCTAAATATTCACCGCGGCGCTCTTTACGAATAACATTCTCATAAATTTGCCCCGTTGTATGATTATTCTGCTTTGTCATTTTGCTATCAATAAAGCGTTCATAATGACCGAGATCTAAATCTGTTTCAGCGCCATCATCAGTTACAAACACTTCACCGTGTTGTAAAGGGCTCATTGTGCCAGGATCAACATTGATATAAGGATCAAGTTTCACTAAGGTCACTTTCAAGCCGCGTGCTTCAAGAATAGCCGCCAGCGAGGCCGCAGCAATCCCCTTACCCAAAGAAGAAACAACGCCACCAGTGACAAAGATAAATTTAGTCATATTTCGGAGAATTCAAATGTATGGTGCATCCGGAATGGTTGCACTCTAGTCGGCTAGACATTTTAACGGAAATACAGTTTTCACTCAATCAAAAAATAATTTAGTGATTACTTCTCAGTCGAGGAAAATAACCTTGTTCTTCTTTAATAACACTACTTTTATTATCAACAGCATACCCCACTATTGCCACTAGTCTGTCACCTTTATAAAGCAAGGGAATGCGGTCACGCTGCCACGATGGAATACCCCACTCTTGAAATAAGTGTTTAAGGCTTTTGTGATGTGACTGATTTGCTAACTGAATCTGTTCTCCACCTTGCCGATAACGAATAGTGAGTCCTGCGCTGACAATCTCTTCTTTTAGACCTTGTCCATCTCTCTGTTGCCAGCTTAATGTGAGGTGATCATTGATTTTCAAG
>CAYSGK010000002.1:17437-30901 GCA_964430395.1 uncultured Methylophaga sp. | reverse complement strand
TTTAGAAGAAGCTTTATAGCCAGCGGCCATAATAATTGCTTTCGGTTCAATGGCTGCATCCAATATATTTGCTACTGCATTTTCAACATTCACTGTATTACGCGTATAACGCGCATGGACTAGTTGCTCTGTTTTGTCAAAACCAGTCTTTTTCAATGCTTCAATTGCACCCTGATAGGCTGTATCACCATAACTATCTGCTTGGGTGAAAAAAGCTATTTGTCGCGGCTTAATCCCAATGTCTAGCAGTCCATTGATCATTACTGCCGTTTCTTCATTGTAACTTGCTCGATAATTTATAATATAATGGCTGGCAGGATCTGATCGCAGGACATCACCACCAGAAAAGGCACCAAATAACAATATTTTCTTTTCTTGTGCAATCGGTACAGTAACAATAGCCGTAGGCGTACCTACGTTGCCCAATATAGCAAGCACATTATCTTGATCAATTAATGATCGCATATTTTTTGCTGCGCGTTCTGGTTCATAGCCATCGTCTTTAACAATTAATTCGATTGGCCGACCATTTACTCCACCCTGTTCATTAATAACAGAAAAATAACTCTCAATACCCGCCCTCATATTCAAACCAAGTTCAGATGCCGAGCCTGTTAGAGCTGCAGTCATGCCCAATTTTATACTTTCAGCTGAATAGGAAATATGGGGCAGGAATAATAGTGCTACGAGGAGAAATTTATTCTTCATTAGTATCCTCATTACTAGTTTCTTTTTTTTGATCCGATTCCATTAATATTCGATTAGCAGCGCCGTCCATATCCTCATATTGGCCATTTCTTACCGCCCAAAAAAAGATCACTACTGCAATAATACCGAGTAATAACATACCAGGTAACAAACCATATATAACATCCATTTAATTTCTCCAAGCTTTAGGAATAATAACTAGATTATATACCCGTGACCATTCAATCTGTAGAATTCAGAAAACCAATTTTTGAGGGGATCTTCAAGCTTTTTGACGCCTGATTAATAAGAAAATATTAGTACTCTTTAAATTTTACACGATGCTTAATTCTAGCAGCATTTCCAATTACTAACAGTGAACTAATTGGCATCGTTAACGCTGCAACTAGCGGGCTTACTAATGCCATCATGGCCATCGGTACCATAATGAAATTGTACGTTATTGAAATAGCAATGTTTTGTTTAATTGTTCTCAAGGTTTGATCGGCTAATTTTTTAGCTTCAGCGACTTTATGTAGCTCATTATGACTTAATATAATTTCTGCACTTTCAATGGATACATCGGTGCCTGATGCTAGTGCAATTGCAACATCTGCTTGAATTAACGCCGGAGCATCATTGATGCCATCGCCCACCATTGCAACAATATTATCCCGCTGTAAATTTCTGACTAGTTGAGATTTATCAGCTGGCAAGACCTCAGCATAACGCGTAATATTTCCCAACGCTGCTGTAATCGCATTTACAACCGTTTCTTTATCGCCACTTATTACGGTGACAGCTATATCGTGTTGTTGCAGTGATATCACTGTTTTTAAGGCATCTTTACGCAATCGATCTGCCAAGCCAATTATGCCGAGAACATTAGTCTCACTAGCAATAAATACACAGCTAATACCATCATGCTCAAATTTGTCTTGTTGCTGCCTCCAATGCGTATCAATGGTTATATTTTGCTCTCTTAGCCAACGAGATGTGCCAACAAAAAACTGGTTTTCATTAATATAAGCTTGTACGCCTTGTCCTGGTGTTGAGAGAAAGTCGGAAATTGTCGACAAGGCTAGTCCCCTAGACTTTGCTTCATTTACTACTGCTTTAGCTATTCCGTGTTCAGAATGACATTCTATTGAGGCGGCAAGTGCTATTAATTCTTCCTCCGTCATTGTTGATATCATTTTAGTGGCTACAACACGTAATTTTCCTTGAGTCAGTGTGCCTGTTTTATCAAAAACAAACTGCGTTACTTTTGATAATGCCTCCAGGGCTGCACCTTGTTTAATCAGGATACCGTTCTGAGCACCGATGCCAGTGGCAACCGCAACCGACATCGGCGTAGCTAAGCCAAAAGCACAGGGGCATGTAATAATAAGTACAGATGTTGCTGCTAATAATGCCTTTTCAAAATCAAATTGCAGCCAATAGAAAAAGGTGATGCATGCTAGTGATAAAGTGACCACCACAAACCAAGGCACAATTTTATCGGCTGTACACTGAATAGGCGCCTTAGAGGCTTGGGCATTTTCCATTAAACCCACAATCTTTGCAAGCGCTGTATTACGTAAAACCTGCTGTGCTTCAACGGTAAATGCACCTTCGCCATTGATGCTACCGGCAACCACATTATCATCAACTGTTTTAGCAACAGGTATCGATTCACCTGTTAACATAGATTCATCTACAGCACTTTGACCATCAACCAAAACACCATCAACGGGGATTTTTTCACCAGGCCTAACAAGGATCAAATCACCCACCATTACCGAACGAATAGGGACAAGCTCAGTGCCTTTTGCAGTGACAACTGTTGCTAATTTTGGCTGTAATTCTAATAATCTAGTAGTGGCTGATAAGGCTTCACGTTTTGATATTGCTTCAAGGTATCTTCCAAGCAATATCACAAATAAAAAGTTTACTACCGTGTCAAAGTAGACATCACCATGCAATGAGCCTGTAAAGGTAATATAACTTGAGTAACCGTAGGTCGTTACAGCACCAATGGCAATAGGTAAATCCATGGTTAGATATCGACGTTTTAAGCCTAGCAAAGCACTTCTTAGAAATGGAAATCCAGCATAAAACAATGTGGGCGTAGCAATTAAGAAACCAATCCAATGAAACCAATTTCTAAATTCACCTTGATCAGCCCCAGAATATAATGCAATTGAGATCCACAACAAGTTCATCATTGCAAAACCAGCAAAGGCCATACGATAAAGTAAACTTCGATGTTTCTTAGCAAGCACGCCTTCGGCTGTTTCAGGATCAAAGGGCACGGCTGTATAGCCAATATTTGCAAGAAGTTGTAATACTACCGATAATGCTATCTCATCATTATTCCAAGTAAGCCGCAGTCTTTTTGCCGTTAGATTAGCTTGTGCTGTGATAATTCCAGTTTGTTTGGAAAGTGCATTCTCTATTAGCCAAACACAAGCCGCACAATGGATGCCTTCGACTAATAAATGAATAGTTCGAATTTCTGAGTTTATATCAACATAATCAGCTTGTACTTCATCTAAATCATACGACAATAATTCTGTTGATAATTCCGGTGGAGGAGCTAGAATAGTATCTTGTGACGTTTTTTGATAAAACCCTTCTAAACCAGCGTCATAAATAGTTTGACAAACAGTTTGGCAACCGTAACAGCAAAATTCGCGGTTTTTATCTGCTATTTCTGCTGCAAAGCACCCTTCTTTTTCAATGGCTAATCCACAGTGATAACAACTTTTAGACAAGGTTAAATAGGCTCTAAAATAATTATGGCAGGCTGTTAGTCATTAAGATACACCATTCCAGACTACTATCACTCGTTTATGGATCAATTGTAATTCGTTTTGTTGTAACAAACTTATTGTCACCTTGCTTGGCTTCAACAACAAGATCCCATGTTCCGGGCAACGTAAAGTGCATTTCTGCTGCATAAATACCAGGCTTGGATTTTATCATTATGGATGAAAAATCAGCATTGACATCGGAAGGGCGATACGCCTTCATAACAACTGAATCAAAATCAATGCCTGCTGCATTTTTAGCTTGAATTAAAATCTCAAATATTTGAGACTGATTTACCCTTGTCTGTGCGGGGAGCATAAACAAGCTTGTCCAACCCAAGGCTTTTTGTTGTTCAATTTCTTTTTGAACCTGGGCATAGTTTTCACCATCTTCATAAAAGTTCTTGTCAACCAGACTAGGTGGTGATTTAAATGCTTGATAGATAAAAAATGCATTGACTGTTAAAAACGTCATTACAAATAAAATAATTCCAAGTACCCATGGGTTTTTTAACGCTTCTTTATTATTTTGCGAAATACTCATTCTAAGTTAGTTCCTTTATTTAGGCGCCATAAACATACTCTTATATTCTATCGTGAACTCAGAGCCATCTACGATGCCTTTAAATAGAATAGGAGTAAGCCCTGGATTTAGGTTTTTTTCTGGAACACGTATCAGTGCCGTAATAGGAACAACTTCTCCAGGTTTAATTTTCATTTCAGTTAAGCCATGCAGACTTGCACCATTAAGACCTTCGATAACAAAATGAACATCAATTTCTTTTTTAGTTTTATTCAGGATCTTAACGGTATATTTGTTTTGAATCGAGCCATCACTCAACCTAACATAAATTGGTTGACGCTCATGAACCACTTTAAACTCTGTTGGGGAAAGCGTCATAAAGCCATAAGCAATACCTGACAATGCTGCTAACATAATGAAACCATAAATATAAATTCGAACACGTTTATAAAGTGGCACTGATTGCGCATTATGATGTAACTCTTTATACGAAGCATACCGAATTAGGCCGCGAGGTTGCTTTACTTTATCCATAATGCTGTCGCATGCATCTATACACAAACCGCAGGTAATACAGCCTTCTTGTTGCCCTTTTCTAATATCTATACCTGTAGGACAAACAGCAACACAAACATTGCAATCGACACAGCTACCTTTTGCTGAATTATCCTGCCCCTTTCTTATTCGACCACGAGGTTCACCGCGTTCTGCATCATAGGAAGGTAAAATAGTATCTTGATCATACATAACACCCTGCAGACGTGCATAAGGACAAAGCCAAAAACAGACTTGCTCACGCATAAAACCAGCAAAGACATAAGTACCACCTACAAAGGCAGCAATAATAATATAGGCCGTTAACGGGGCTTGAAAGTGCAATAAATCATGCCATAACTGAAATGAATCGGTAAACCACGCAACAAAAGAGATACCCGTTAATAGTGCAATGGCTAACCATAAGCCGTGTTTTAGCAGTTTTCTGGCGATTTTATCTACTGTCCACGGGGCATTATTAAATTTTAATGCTTTTTGGGGAGTATTGCCTTCTATCTTGCCTTCTATAAAAGTAAAAATATCTGTCCATACTGTTTGAAAACAAAAATAACCACAAAATACCCGCCCCGCGACACTAGTTACCACAGCTAATAATATGGCGAAAAATAGTAATGTCAGTGATAACATCCAAATATCTTGTGGAAATATTGTTACATTAAAAAGATTAAATTGACGATTGGGCAAATCAAATAAAATTGCTTGTGAATCATTCCATCTCAGATAGGGACCTAAAAAGAAAACGGACCATATAGACATACCCAGCCATTTTAGCGTTCTAAAGCGTCCAGCCAAGCGCTTAGCAACAATTTTAATTCCACCAACATTCACATGCCAATCAGAAATATCCTCATAAATTTCATCCACATTATCGATCGTACTCTCTATTTTATCGCTCACAATCTATACCTAAATATTTCTAAACTAGTGCAATTATAGCACTTTCAATTAATATTATGATTTACTTATACGCATCCAATTAGCAGATCTAAACTTCATACCCGTTACCATTCAATCTGCAGAATTCAGCAGGAGAAGAAGCCATACTATTTACGAAACGAAGTAACCACAGGGTAAATGACTAAGAAGTAAGGCTTCAGATTGAATGCTATTTAAAAGTTCGTCATCCTCGAAAGTTTTTATCGAGGATCTATCTCTCGCATATCGTTATACGAGAGTCTTGCTCACGCTTTGATTCCTGATAAAAGCATGCCGAAATGACGCGGTTGTAAGTTCTGCATCATATATTGGACACACTTTACAACTAAAAAGCCGGCTCAAGGCCGGCTCTCTTTCATATTAAATTTCAGTTAATCTTCAGAATGATCTGAGTTAATTTTTCTTATCACAGTCCGAGCAAATAAAGCGACACCCACAATCATTGCGATTACACTCGCAATTACTGAAATTGAAACCCAATCAATATTCATAATTTATCTCCTCTTTTGTTTGCCCTACTGACCGCCGCCAAACTGATGCACATAAACAGCTAATTTTTTAATTTCTGTATCAGTCAAACGTTGAGCTTCATCACCTTCTAATTCATCTTCCCAATCAATTTCAGCAGGATCTTCCTCATCAGCAATAGCATCTGCTATAACGCCTAACATAACCGCGCGTTTTTCACTCCATGTTGGCATTAGCGCAACACGTGTTTCTGGATCATTCGCATCATTCACACCATGTAATATTGTTTTACGAATTTCTTCCACACTGCCTGAAAAACGCCAAATTTTATCCGTTAAATTTGCAGAACCCATTGCTTTAATACCTTTAGCATCAGCACCATGACATGCAAAACAGCCCTTGGCTGTAAACAGTGCTTTGCCTGCCTCGTTTTTAACGCCATTTGAGCTATCAACTACAAATTGTACAAGCTGATCAACTTCTTCTTTTTTGAGTAATTTTGCATGGGCAGGCATACTACCAGAACGACCTTTAGCTATAGTCATTTCAATTTCGTTAATCGAACCACCATATAACCAATCATCGTCCGTTAAGTTGGGATAGCCGGCACCTTCTGCAGGAGCACCACCAGCACCATGGCAAGCAGCACAGTTATCACCAAACAGTACCTTACTTGAACCATTAATATAGGCAAGCATTTGTGGATCGGCTAATAACTCTTCCACTGTACTATTAGCAATTTTCTCTTCATTTGGAGCTCGTATCGCCTCTATTTTTGCTAGATCTTCCTTATACTCATTGATTTGTGTCCAACCTAGCAAGCCTTTAGTACTATCATTCACTAAAGGCAATGAGGGATAAAGGATAAAATAAACAACTACCATTACCCCACTCAGCCAGAGTGAATTTAACCACCATCGTGGGCATGGATTATTTAATTCTCTTATTCCATCCCAAACATGGCCAGTATCTTCCACTTGAGCAGGATTATTTTTGTTATCTGCCATCTTATTTCTCCGATCTTGTCTCGTTTTCATCTAAAAGCATAGTGCGATGTGATTCTATCTCTTGTTTATTTTTAGGGTTCAGTACCCAAAAATAAACGATTACCATCAAGATAAAGACAAGCACTGTCAATACTAATCCAAACCAATCCGTACCTGTCAATGAACCCCAATCTGTATAAAAATACTCTTGGAGTTTAGTCACGATACTCTCTACCTGGTTCAAATTTAATCATCGTACCTAGTACTTGTAAGTAAGCAACCAATGCATCCATTTCAGTTTTACCTTCAACTGAAGCTGCTGCACCATTTATATCTTCATCTGAATAAGGTACACCTAAGACTTTCATTGCTTTCACACGTTTTTCAATACCAATACCATCAATATGAGCACCATCTAACCAAACGTAGTTAGGCATAACTGATTCAGGCACCACTGAACGTGGCGAACGTAGATGTTGTCTATGCCAAGCATCAGAATATTTGCCACCAACACGTGCTAAATCAGGCCCGGTACGCTTAGATCCCCATTGGAATGGGTGATCATATTTAGACTCTACAGCTAATGAATAATGACCATAGCGATCTTTTTCATCACGGAAAGGACGAATCATTTGTGAGTGACACAAATAACAGCCTTCTCGTTGAAATATATCGCGACCAGCTAATTGTAAAGCTGTATATGGGCGAACACCCTTAAGCTCTTCAAAATCAGGATGATTAACATCTTCGAGCGTTGTATCTAAATAAAATAGTGGTACGATTTCTACAATCCCCCCCACAGATACAATAATAGCGATTGCCAATACTAAGGCAAATATATTTTTTTCCAGCTTATCTTGAAAGGATACAGGTTCATTTGAGTTATGTTCAGACATGCCAGTCTCCTTAAATAACAGCGTTAGCTACAGCTGCAGATTTTGCAGATGAATCAGCCATAGCTTTACGAATAGTTACAGTTACATTAAATAACATCACACAGGCTCCTGAGAAGAAAATAAATCCTCCAGCAGCACGCATTGCATAATATGGATGCATCTGAGCAACAGACTCTACAAATGTATAAGCCAAGTTACCGTAGTCATCATAGGCACGCCACATCAACCCTTGCATAATGCCCGAGACCCACATCGCAGTAATATAAACTGCCGTACCGACGGTAGCCATCCAGAAATGTAGATTCACTAATTTAACTGAAAACATTCTAGTGCCCCATAAACGCTCTACCATATGGTAAATCGCACCGATAGAAACCATTGCAACCCAACCTAAGGCACCCGCATGTACATGACCAATTGTCCAGTCTGTGTAATGTGATAAAGCATTAACAGTTTTAGATGCCATTACTGGCCCTTCAAATGTTGACATTGCATAAAAAGCAAGCGAAACAATCAAGAAGCGCAGAATATAATCTGTACGTAATTTATCCCATGCACCACTTAGGGTAAACATACCGTTAATTGCTCCACCCCATGATGGGATAATCATCGCTAAAGATATAGCAGCACCCAATGAACCGGTCCAATCTGGTAATGCTGTGTATTGAAGGTGATGCGCACCTAACCATACATAACCAAATGTGAGCGCCCAGAAATGAATAACTGATAAACGGTAAGAATAAACAGGGCGGTTTGCTTGCTTTGGAACAAAATAGTACATGATCCCTAAGAAGCCTGCCGTTAAGAAGAACCCTACCGCATTATGTCCCCACCACCATTGAATCATGGCATCTTGTACACCAGAAAAAATCGAATAGGATTTAAAGAGTTCTACCGGTATTGATAAACTATTCACCACATGTAAATAGGTAATCATAATCATCATAGCCAAGAAGAACCAGTTAGCAACATAGATGTGTGAAACTTTTCGAATCGATAAAGTCATGATGAAATTAAAGCTGTATGCCAACCAAACAACGGCAATTAAAATATCAATGGGCCATTCTAGTTCCGCATATTCTTTTGATTGAGTGAAACCTAAAGGCAGCGTAATAACGGCACTGACGATAACAAGATTCCATCCCCAGAAAGTAAACCAAGCTAATTTATCACTCCACAATCGTACACCCGATGTACGTTGTACAATGTAATACGCCGTTGCCATTAATGTTGAACCACCAAATGCAAAAATAACTGCATTGGTATGTAATGGACGTAAACGACCGAAACTAATATACGGATTATCGAAGTTCAGAACTGGGAATGCCAATTCAGAAGCGATATAGACACCTATACCCGTACCCACCACCAAGTAGACCACTGCCATATAGGCAAACCACTTGACTATTTGAAAACTATATTGCTGTTCCGCTTGCATAGCGATCACACCCTTTTCAATAAATAAACTTTGCGAATACTTCTATAAAATAGAAATTCAAGAAGTATCGCCCCACGCCAATTACGCCTAAAATTAAAGCACAACAGATTTTACACTACTTATTGTCGAAGCTCACACCAATTACATGATCTAGATCAAGTAATGGGATATGCCACATTATCTAAGGTTATTTGCCTCATTTACCACATAATTACAAGCTAATTGTGCGGTTTTGCGGCTTTAAGGTCAAGCCGGAAAATTCATTTCATTACAGAAAAAAAAAGAAATCTTGCTATATCATTAGCTTATATTGTGTTTATAAGGAATTATGATCTGCATCACAAAACTTAAGCTATTAACTTTTGCTTTTATTCCGGTCAAATAAGTGATATTACAAGCAACACACGTCTACCTTCTAGAACCAGCAAATTGTATGTACGACTCGCCGCACCTAATGTCATTGATTCAACACCAATTGATTTTTTGGCCAACTTAATGGCGCTATTAGATAAAGGGTAATGGGATGTTGAGCCAGCAGTAAGAATTATGATTTCGGGCTTTAGGTTTTGGAGAAAGGCAATATTTTCATCTGACAGATCTGTAATATCGTCTATTTTTGCATCGTTTATAACTTGATCGGGAGTGATAATTAAGCTTGTGCCTAATTGTAAGGAATAATGTTTTTTTTCAGGGCTTATAATGACCTGATTGTCATCATAAGAAAATATCTGGTTTAAGTCCGTTGCTTCCAGACTAAATTTCATACCATATCCAAGTTTTTAAAGGTCTTATAAACCCGCAGCGGCATTAACACGCTCACGTAATTCTTTTCCCGGTTTAAAGTGAGGTACATATTTTTCACCCAATTCAACTGATTCGCCGCTTTTAGGGTTACGACCAACACGTGGGGGGCGATGATGCAAAGTAAAACTTCCGAAACCTCTAATTTCAATACGTTCTCCACCTGCTAAGCTGTCACTCATTTGACCTAGCATTAATTTAACAGCTAATTCAACATCACGATAATTCAACAGTGACTGCTGTTCAGATAACTTTTCGATTAAATCTGATTTTGTCATATTTTTAAATTCCTTAGCGTTCGCATCTTAAGATTTACTCTTAATCTTTATAAAAAATAAGCACCTACATTTCTGTAGGTGCTTATTTCTATTTTTTCTTAACTATCTTTTTGATCCATTTTTTCTTTCAAAAGATCACCTAATGTTGTGGCTCCTCCTGATGAAACATTTGAATACTCTTTAAGCGCTTCTGTCTCTTCTTGAGAATCTTTCGCTTTAATAGATAAGGTTAACTTACGATCTTTACGTGAAACACCGGTGAATTTTGCTTCAACCTCATCACCAACTGATAATACTTTACTCGCATCTTCAGTGCGTTCTTGAGCAATATCTGCAACACGAATATAACCTTCTACACCTTCAACTAATTCAACTGTTGCACCACGAGCATCAACTTCAATCACTTTACCAGTCACTATGCTACCACGTGGATGTTCTGACATATATTCTGAGATTGGGTCATCTTGCATTTGTTTGATTCCCAATGAAATACGCTCACGTTCAGGGTCAATTGCCAATACAACGGCTTCAAGGTTATCGCCTTTTTTATAATCACGAATAAGATCTTCGTTGTCTTCTTCCCATGAAAGATCAGAAAGATGAATTAAACCATCGATATCGCCATCAAGCCCAATGAACACACCAAAATCAGTGATTGATTTAATTGAGCCAGACACTTTATCACCTTTGTTATGTGTCATAGCAAACTCTTCCCAAGGGTTAGATTTGCATTGCTTCATACCTAATGAAATACGACGGCGATCAGCATCAATATCTAATACCATAACATCAACTTCGTCACCTAATTGTACAATTTTAGATGGGTGAACATTTTTATTTGTCCAATCCATTTCAGACATATGGACTAAACCTTCAACACCATCTTCAATTTCAACGAAACAACCATAGTCAGCAATATTGGTTACTTTACCGCGAATGCGGCTGCTTGCTGGGTAGCTGTTTGCAATTGTTTTCCAAGGATCGTCGCCCATTTGTTTAAGGCCTAAAGAAACACGTTCTTTGTCTTTATCAAATTTTAATACTTGAACTTCGATTTCGTCACCAATTGTAACGACTTCAGATGGATGCTTGATGCGTTTCCAAGCCATATCAGTGATGTGTAATAGACCATCAATACCACCAAGATCAACAAACGCACCATAGTCTGTAAGGTTCTTAACGATACCTTTAACAATTTTATCTTCTTCAAGCGTTTCTAATAATGCTTCACGTTCAACACTGTTTTCTGCTTCCATGATGGCACGGCGAGAAACAACGATGTTGTTACGTGGGCGATCTAACTTAATAAGTTTAAATTCTAATTCTTGGCCTTCTAGATGAGATGTGTCACGTAATGGACGAACATCAACTAATGAGCCTGGTAAAAAGGCACGAATATTTTCTAGTTCAACAGTGAAACCACCTTTAACTCGACCAGAAATAACACCTGTGATTGTGGCATTTTCTTCAAACGCATGTTCTAGTGTAATCCACGCTTCAGCTGCTTTCGCTTTTTCACGTGATAGTTGTGTTGCACCAAAACCATCTTCTAATGTTTCTAAAGAAACATCAACCAAATCACCTACTTCTACAGTAAGCTCACCTTTTTCATTATAGAATTCTTCTACAGGAATAGCGCCTTCTGATTTTAAACCAGCATTGACCATTACCACATCAGAACCGACACTTACCACCATACCAGATACAATTTTACCTGTTTGCATGGGTGTTGAATTTAAACTCTCTTCAAAGAGATCCGCAAAGCTTTCGCTCATTATTATTTACCTTAGCTCTATCAACCATTCGACAGAACCGCTCAAAAATACCTGACCACCTAAAAGCTTGGGCAGGAAGTTAAAAAAACCTATTCTATCTATATAGTATAGGTACCAAATTACATATCACCGCACTTTGCCATGATATGTTTATATACATCTTCTATACCTAATGCACTAGAATCTAGCTCTAATGCATCAGTAGCAGGCCGTAGTGGCGCTACTTCACGCTGGCTATCTCGCACATCTCGTTCCGAGATATCAGCAACAAGGGCGGATAGATTACTCTCAATTCCTTTTTCTTTCAACTGCTTATATCGTCTTTGTGCTCGCACCTCGGCACTTGCTGTTAAATAAACCTTATGCTCAGCATCTGGAAAGACTACTGTTCCCATGTCGCGACCATCGGTCACTAAACCGGGAGCTTGACGAAAATCATGCTGTCTATTGAGCAGCGCAGCCCGCACTAATGGCAATGCAGCGACCTTTGATGCCGTATTACCCACTTGCTCACTGCGGATCATGGTGCTGACATCATCACCTTCTAACATGACTTTTAAGTCATCATCTTTCAATAAAAAGACCAGATCTAAATCTCGGGCAATATCCGCTAATTTTGCTTCATCAGCCAGATCGATATCATGTTTAATCGCTGCTTGCGCTAATACGCGATAGATGGCTCCACTGTCTAAATAGTGCCAACCTAGTTTTTTCGCTACTAATTGCGCAATCGTTCCTTTACCTGAACCACTGGGGCCATCTATTGTTAATACCGGTACTTTATTCATCGATTTCATCTATATCTAAGCCCACTTGTTGTGCCAAAGCAATGAAATTCGGGAATGAAGTAGCCACATTGGCACAATCATTAATTTGAATGGATCCACCCGCTTGCAAACCTGCAATCGCAAATGACATAGCAATACGATGATCATCATGACTTTCTACTTCACCTGAGCCAATCACACCACCATTAATAATAATGCCATCCGTAGTTGATTGTGCATCGATACCTAATATAGTCAAACCATCCGCCATCGCTTGAATGCGATCACTTTCTTTAACGCGTAATTCTTCGGCACCCGTTAAGATCGTTTGTCCTTCAGCACAGGCTGCAGCCACAAATAATGCAGGGAATTCATCAATCGCCAATGGTACTTGATCTTCGGGGATCTGAATACCTTTTAGCAGTGCATACTTAATTCGAATATCAGCAACTGGTTCACCACCAGTCACTTTTTCATTTGATAAAGTAATATCTGCCCCCATCAATCGTAAAATATTAATCACGCCGATGCGTGTAGGGTTAATGCCGACATGCGTTAAAGT
>CAYSGK010000002.1:5306-17337 GCA_964430395.1 uncultured Methylophaga sp. | reverse complement strand
ATCGGCAACGTATAAGTAATGCCCTTTAATTTATTAGCTGCTTTAATTTTTAGTGGCGGCTTGCCTTCATTGCTATCGATCTCTGCGCCCATTAAAGCTAAAGGTTTGGTCACTCTTTTCATTGGCCTGCCTGATAAGGACTTATCGCCTGTCAGCGTGCTTTCAAATTTCTGGCCAGCAAGTAAACCGCTTAATAATCGAATTGAAGTTCCTGAATTTCCTAAGTAAATATCTTTTTCAGGTGCTTTTAGACCATGCATACCGACACCATGGACAGCCACCTTGCCATCTTTAGGCCCATCGATCTGCACACCCATTGCGCGAAATGATGCCAAGGTTGCTAACGCATCGTCACCTTCCAGAAAGCCTGTGACATTTGTTGTGCCCTCGGCAAGCGAGCCCAACATAACTGAACGATGTGAAATTGATTTATCACCCGGTACTCGAATACTACCTTTAAAATATCCGCCTGGCTGAACGATATAATTCTTTTTAGACTCACTACTCACTACAAATCAACTCCATTGCTAATCTTTAAATCGCGTATCGCGCGCTTGTTTTGCACGTTCAAATACTGTTTTTAACGTCTCACCATCTTGTTTTTCAATGGCCTGCTGTAATTGAGTTAGACCATTTTGATATTGTTCTAATAACTCTAAAATTGCATTTTTATTAGTCAGGCAGATGTCTCGCCACATCACCGCATCGCCTGATGCGATACGTGAAAAATCTTTAAATCCACCGGCTGCATAGCGTAACACCTCATCACAATCATCACGTTCTGCCAACATGCCCACCAAGTTAAACGCTAAGATATGAGGTAAATGGCTGGTCGCTGCCAATACATCATCGTGATGTTCAATATTCATCTCAAATACTTCTGCACCCGTGCTTTGCCACATTTTTTTTACATGTTCTAAAGCATCAATATCCGTTTCTGTCACAGCTGTTAATACCACTCGGTGATTTTGATATAACTCAGCAAAAGCCGCACTTGGGCCACTTTTCTCTGTACCCGCTATCGGATGCCCCGGAACAAACTGATTAAACTTATCACCTAATATTTTTCTTGCGACATCAACCACTTGTGCCTTAGCACTACCACCATCGGTAATAATCACCGTATCACTGAGATGATCTGTCATTTCAGCTAACACTGTTTCCATCGCCGCCATCGGCACAGCAAGAAAGACCATATCAGCATTTTCGACAGCATCTGCAACGCTCGTTGCCACCCTGTCAATAATGCCCAAAGCAAAGGCTTCATCACGTACACTCTTGGTTCGTGAATAACCCACAACCTCTGCCACAACGCCTGCTTTTTTTAATGCTAAAGCAAGTGAGCCGCCAATCAAGCCTACGCCAATAATCGCTAATCGTTTAATCATAAAACCTCTTCCAAAGCATCAAGAAAACGTAGATTTTCAGATTCTAAACCAATGCTCACCCGAATATGTTTTGCTAATCCGTAATTAGTGACCGGACGAACAATAACGCCTTGCCTCAATAAATCACTAAAGACTTCATCGCCATTTTTTTGCACATCAATGGTAATAAAATTACCTTTTGATGGAATGCTTTCTAAGCCAAGCGCTTTTAATCCAGCCATCAACTGTGCCATACCGGCATCATTTAATTGCTTCGTTTTCACAATATAATCATCATCTTTTAGAGCAACCGTTGCTGCCGCTAATGCAAGGCTATTGACATTAAATGGTTGGCGAATGCGATTGATTAAATCGGCTACTTCAGGATGCGATAAAGCATAGCCCACTCGCAAACCGGCTAAACCGTAAGCTTTAGAAAAGGTGCGCGTAATAATTAAATTTGAATATTTCTTCAGCCAGAAAACACTATCAACAGCCTGTTCACCATATTCAACATAGGCTTCATCTAGCACAACTAATATTGTATTTGGTACTTGAGCAATAAAAGCCTCTAATTCATCTGCGGCAAGGTGTGTGCCCGTCGGGTTATTAGGGTTAGCAATAAATATTAGCTTTGTTTTTTCACTAATTAGTGTGCTCATCGCTTGCAAATCATGCCCATAGTCGCGTGCTGGTGCTATAACAGCTTTAGCTCCAATGGCTTGCGTGACTAATGGATATACCGCAAAGGCATATTGGGAGAACATCACCTCATCTGTATTTGAAACAAAAGCGCGGGCAATAATTTCTAGCACATCATTTGAGCCATTTCCCAGTGTGATCTGCTCAGTGCTTAACTGATATTTATCAGCCAATGCCGCTTTTAAACTAAATCCATTACCATCTGGGTAACGCGTCACTTCTGTACTTACTTGGACGAGCGCCGCTAATACTTTAGCTGATGGACCTAATGGATTTTCATTGGATGCCAGTTTAACTATATCGGTAATACCTAGCTCACGTTCTAATTCTTCAATAGGCTTACCGGGAATATAAGGATGTAGTTTTGTCACGCAATCTAATGCTAAATCGCAAAAGCTCATGCTGATTTTTTATCCGATTCAGGTTTCGACATAAAACTATCTATAATCAACAGTCCAGCACCAATACAAATCGCTGAGTCAGCAATATTAAAAGCTGCAAAATGTGCGGTGCCGTAATAAAAATCTAAAAAATCGACGACATAGCCAAAATAAATTCGGTCAATCACATTAGCAATTGCACCACCTAAAATTAGGCTAATCGCTATAGCTTCTAATTTAGCTTGCCTGTTCAGTTTTTTAAGCCAAATAAGCAAGGCAATACTGATCACCGTTGTTAAGCCAACAAAAAACCAACGTTGCCATCCACCTGCTTGTGCTAAAAAGCTAAATGCCGCCCCCGTATTATGTGCCAAAGTTAAATTGAAAAAGGGCATAACAGCCAGTGTTTCGTGCAATGAAAATGAAGATGAAATAATCCATTTAGATAATTGATCTAAAACGATAACTAAGCCTGATAATCCTAAATATTTCAGCATTAAACGAACTCGCGCTTCTCGCCTTCGCCATCGATATTTTCAATGCAACGATCACATAGTTCTGGATGTGTTTTATCCTTGCCCACTTCTGGGGTTTGATGCCAACAGCGATCACAGCGTTGATTTTCTGATGGTGCTAATAGCAATGATAAACCTTCGACCCCACTTTCTATCGCATCAGCTGGCTTATCAGTTGCTGGTAGTAGCACTGCACTCGATGTGATTAATACAAATTTCAGTTCATCACTCAGTGCATTAAGTGTTTCAAATAATTCAGGTTCAGCATAAAGCGTTACATCAGCCGTTAAACCGCCTTTAATTTTACCATCGGCACGTAATGTCTCTAACTCTTTGGACACAGCATCACGTACTGTGAATATTTCCTCCCAGAAAGCATCATCAAATTTTGAATCATCTACTAATGGAGAAAGTCCTTCATACCATGTATCCAAAAATACCGATTCAGGTCGCTCACCCGGTAAATGATCCCACAATTCATCCGCGGTAAAACTCAAAATAGGCGCCATCCAACGCGTTAATGCTTCAATAATTCTATACATCGCTGTTTGACTTGAGCGACGAGCTACACTATCTGCTTTCATTGTATATTGGCGATCTTTAGTGATATCTAAATACAAACTACCCATTTCTTGAGCACAGAAGTTATGGATTTTCTGATAAATTACATGGAAGTTATATGTTTCATAGGCTTCTAAAATATCTTGCTGGCACTGGTAGGCGCGATCAACCGCCCATAAATCAAGTGGCAACATATCCTTAGCATCAAGCAAGTCTGTTGCAGGATTAAAATCAAATAAATTTGATAATAAATAGCGTGATGTATTTCGAATGCGGCGATATGAATCAGCTGAGCGTTTTAAGATTTCATCTGACACACTCATTTCACCACTGTAGTCTGATGAAGCCGTCCATAAACGAATAATATCTGCACCTAAATTATTAACCACTTTTTGTGGAGCAACTACATTACCGACTGATTTAGACATCTTTTTGCCGTCAGCATCAACCACAAAACCATGCGTTAATACAGATTTATACGGCGCTTCACCTGTTGAAGCAATTGATGTAATTAATGAAGATTGAAACCAACCACGATGTTGATCACTGCCTTCTAAATACAAATCTGCAGGTCGATGCAAATAATCACGGCGTGCTAACACACAGGCATGAGATACGCCTGAATCAAACCACACATCTAAAGTATCAGATACTTTGTCATAATTATCGGCATCTTCAGCCAGCCAATCAGATGATTCAGATTCAAACCACGCATCAATACCTTGTTGCTCTACTTTGTCCGCAACATTTTCCATAATCACTTGGCTATTTGGATGTAATTCACCTGTTTCTTTATGTACAAATAACGGAATCGGCACACCCCAAGTACGTTGACGCGAGACACACCAGTCTGGGCGACCTTCAACCATACCTTCAATACGTTTTTGACCCCATTCAGGCATCCAGTTGGTTTCTTTAATTGCTTGCAGTGCGGCATCGCGCAGACCGTTTTGATCCATGCTGACAAACCATTGCGGTGTTGCACGGAAAATAATCGGGCTTTTATGGCGCCAGCAATGTGGGTAACTATGTTGAATATCAATATGTTTTAACAACACACCCTTTTCTTCTAACAACTCAATCACTGTAGGATTCGCTTTAAATACCGACTGACCAGCAAAAATCTCAGTATCAGGCAAAAATACACCATTCGAACCTACTGGGTTATACACTTCTAAGTCATATTTCAAACCAACGGTAAAATCGTCTTGGCCATGACCTGGTGCTGTATGAACCGCACCTGTACCCGCGTCAGCAGTTACATGATCACCTAGAATAATCGGCACCTGTTTGTCATAAAACGGATGTTGCAATAATAAACCTTCTACATCTTCACCTTTACAACGCGCGATGACTTCACCTGACATACCGTAGCGCTCTAATGCTGATTCATATAATGCTTCAGCTAATAACAGACGTTCATCAGCAGTTTGCACTACAACATAAACATAAGCTGGATTTAATGATACCGCTTGATTAGCTGGTAATGTCCACGGCGTTGTTGTCCAGATCGGCACACTAATTTTGCCCGTGCCTGTAGATTTAGTGGCCGCTTCAAATGCTGCGGTATCAACTACTGAAAAACGTACATCAATTGCAGGCGATGTTTTATCTTCATATTCAACTTCAGCCTCCGCCAAAGCACTGCCGCAGTCAACACACCAATGAACCGGCTTCACACCTTTGTGTAAATGCCCTTGTTTAACGATTTCATTTAGTGTGCGAATAATATCGGCTTCAAAACTAAAATCCATTGTTAGGTAAGGGTTATCCCACTCTGCCAATACACCTAAACGTTTAAAGTCTTCACGCTGGCCATCAACTTGTTTTTGAGCATAAACACGGCAGGCCGCCCGAAATTCTGCCGCTGTAATTTTGTTGCCCGGTTTGCCTTTCTTTTTCTCAACTTGTAGCTCAATAGGCAGACCATGACAATCCCAACCTGGTACAAAAGGCGTATCAAAACCACTTAATGTTTTTGATTTAAGAATAATATCTTTAAGAATTTTATTAACTGCGTGACCGATATGAATATCACCATTAGCATACGGAGGACCATCATGCAGAATGAATTTTGGTTTATCTTGACCAAGATCACGCATCTTCTGATATAGATCATTTTCCTGCCAACGCTTTAACATCAACGGTTCACGATTAGGCAAACCCGCTTTCATTGGAAACTTAGTTGTAGGCAGGTTTAAGGTGTGTTTATAGTCAGCCACTCAATTACTCTTTATAATTAGGAATCAATCAGTTTAAAATTATTTAATCGAATGATTATACGGGGTTTATAGCTATCTATAAATAGGTATATATCCGTGACCATTGAAACTGCATATTTTCAGGGTTAAGACAGGAAGCTAGAGCAAGGCACAATGTGAAGGCAATGACTAGTCCTTGTCAAGCATTGAAACGGAGCGCTAGCTTTCTAGCCTTAAGTCTGGATTCTGCAACTTCAATGGTCACGGGTATAATCAGTAAATGGAATATTACTAATGAATGAAACAAAATGGGATGTTTTTTATCCAATTATTTTAATTGTTATAGCTGTTTGCTCAGCAAACATTGTGATAGCAAATCCAGTTTGGAAGTGTACTTCTACGTCAGGGCAAATTAAATTTCAAGGCTCGCCATGCTTAGAGTCTGACATGACGCAACAGAAAATAGAAGTATCAAAGGGAAATACGATAGCTGCAGTCCCAGTTACTAAGCCTGATTTGGAGCAGCCCGTTAAATTAAAGCCAGCTAAAACCAAACAACAAACTTCGCCACAAAACAATCAAAATAAACTTTCTTTATCAACGTGTTTGAAATATAAATACGAATTAGAAAAAATTGATGCTGAAATGCGCGCTGGATACTCCGTTCGCCGCGGAGAACGTCTAAAACTTCGCCGAAGGCATATCGATTCATTGCTCTGGAGGCATTGCAAATAGCCCATAATGTGAAGATATTGTCATTATTTTTCTGAATTATTACGCCAGCAAGGCTAAATTACAGTAAAATGGATCGATTAAATCGATATTAATTAGATGGGTTCGTTACACATGACAACGTCCGGCAAAGTTATTATTCTAGGTCTTACTAAAGAAGGCGGAAAATTTCGTCCCAGTGATTGGGCAGAACGTCTTTGTGGCGCTGTTGCAAGTTATGGCCCTGGCCGACGTATTATCTTTCATCCAAATGTGAAATTAGCTTCACACCAGGGCGTAAAATGCGTCGTCATCGATGCTTCTTTAGAAGATGATGATGAAATGTTATTTGAGTTTCTAACGGAATTTGCTGATGAGAATAATTTGCAAATAGTAAAATCAGCAACGTTCCCTATCGAAGAATAAGACAAAAAAAGCGGTCATCGACGACCGCCTTTTTATATTTCACCCAAAATTCTTATTTTGGTATTTCGCCATCCTCAGCGTCAGGCCAGTTCTGAATATAATTTTTCAATAATTTATTTTCAAATTTTGCTTTCTTAAGCAACTCTTCAACAATATCTGTTATTGACAACATTCCTTCTAATTTACCCTCATAAAGAACTGGCAAATGACGTACATTATGCTCAACCATAATACCCATCACTTCTTCTAGGGTATTATCGGGCTGACAAGTATAGGGATCAATTGTCATCGCATCTTTAACTGTAAGTGGCGTCCACATGGCATGTTTTTTATGAAGTACACTTAATAAATCACGTTCCGATAAAATCCCGATTAATTTTTTATTTTCAGTCACCACCAAAGAACCGATACGGTTATCCATCATTAAGGTAACAGCACGATCAAGCGAATCAGTAGGCGTTAAACCAATAACCGGTTTACCCTTGTTCTTTGTAATTGATCTGACTTTCATAATGACATCCTCTTTGCTAAATTTATGCTTGGCCTCTATTCTGCTTGAGAATAAGCACTAAATGCAAGCACAATCTCGCCTTTCCCTAAGACTTCCTACTTGTAACACAATAATGGTGTCAAAAAACATTCATTATTATCGACCTTATAATTTATAATCCATTATCAGGTATGCTCGCGTGTATCTTTAAACTCTATATCAGGCCAGCGTTCCATGGTTAAATCTAAATTAACCCGTGTAGGTGCAATATACGTTAAACCTTCAGCCCCATCTACCGCAAGATTTAATGCTGCTTTTTTCTTAAATTCATTTAGCATTTTTTCATCATCACAATAAATCCAGCGAGCGGTATAAACCTGAACAGGTTCATATACACAATCAACGTTATATTCGCCTTTTAGGCGATGTACGACCACATCAAACTGCAATACACCCACCGCACCTAAAATAAGATCATTATTTTCTAAGGGTCTAAATAATTGTGTTGCACCCTCTTCACTTAATTGTTGCAAGCCTTTTAATAAGGCTTTCATTTTAAGCGGATCTTTTAAGCGTACTCGACGGAATAGTTCTGGTGCAAAATACGGAATGCCAGTAAATTGTGCATCTTCACCTTGAGTAAAGGTATCACCAATTTGAATGGTGCCATGGTTGTGTAAACCCAGAATATCGCCCGGCCATGCTTCTTCTGCTTGGGCTCGCTCTGCGGCCATAAAGGTCACAGCATTGGCAATAACCATATCTTTGCCTGTGCGAGATTGATGTAATTTCATGCCTTTTTTATATTGCCCAGAACAGACGCGCAAGAAAGCAATCCTATCTCGATGTTTGGGATCCATATTCGCTTGGATCTTAAATACAAAACCACTAAAAGTGTCTTCATTTGCATCAATATGACGTGTTTTTGTTTCTCGGCCTTGTGGTGCTGGTGCAATCTCGACAAATGAATCCATCAATTCTGTTACACCAAAATTATTCATTGCGCTGCCAAAAAACACCGGTGAAAGTTCGCCTGACAAAAATGCGTCGTGATCATATTCATGGCTGGCGCCACGCACTAACTCTATCTCTTCACGAAATTCTTCGGCTAAACTACCAAATAACTCATCTAGCCTAGGGTTATCTAAACCTTCAATAATCTCTCCCACTTGATCGCTATGCGGCTCAAATAGATGGACACTGTCTTTTTCAAGATGAAAAATGCCTTTAAAGTTTTTGCCCATGCCAATAGGCCATGTGATCGGTGCACATTGAATACCTAATACAGATTCCACCTCATCAAGAATATCTATTGGCTCGCGACCTTCACGATCCATTTTGTTGATAAAAGTGAGAATAGGCGTATCTCGCAGACGACACACTTCCATTAACTTAACAGTACGTTGCTCAACACCTTTGGCAATATCAATGACCATTAACGCCGAGTCAACCGCAGTGAGTGTGCGATAAGTATCTTCCGAAAAATCGGCATGTCCCGGTGTATCAAGCAAGTTTACAACACGTCCGTTGTACTCAAATTGCATCACCGAAGAGGTAACAGAAATCCCTCGTTCTTTCTCCATTTCCATCCAATCAGAAGTGGCATGACGATCTGTTTTACGTGATTTAACACTACCCGCGGTTTGGATCTTGCCACTAAATAAAAGTAGCTTTTCTGTCAGTGTAGTTTTACCCGCATCTGGATGCGAGATAATCGCAAAGGTGCGGCGTTTATTGATTTCTGCTAATAGCTCTGCCATGGAATCGAAAATATGTGTGAAAAGACCGCTATTCTACAGGATTATTTAGTCAAATATTAAATAAGCTGAAAACGCTTACACTATACCCGTGACCATTCAATCTGTAGATTTCAGAGTTTAGCACAAGCGTCAGAGCAAGGCGCAATGTGAAGGCACAAAAAAGATGCTCCTGCATTTTTTGCATACAGTCCATCCATGGACATAAATGACTGGTCCTTGTCAAACATTGCAACGCGGCACTGGCGCTTACTCTATCATCAAATGAATAGCTTCAGCCAAAAGAGATACTGATATTTCTTCACCAATTTCTAATTGATTACGCATTGCAACATGCTCTGGTAAATCCATTTGTAATTGCTGGCCTTGGGTATTGTCAATTTCTAACTGAACGGTAGTAATGCCTCGTAGTGTCATTTTATTTGTAATTGTACCTGTCACTGGATTTTCACGCGTTCCTCGGGAGGGTCTTACTCGTTGATGTAATAAAATTTTAGCTGGAGAAATAGTCCAGTTTATTTGTTCATTAGCTTTAAACTTACTCGAATCACCGACTGTAAACAGGTATTCATTCCATTTCAATTTAAGTTGTGAATCATCATCGACAAGCATAGCTGATGCAACATTTCGAGCATCAACTTGTTTTGCTACCGCTGTGTTTTTAGGCTTATATAAAACGTGCTCTGGTGTACCTTGCTGCAAAGTTTTACCCTGATGAATAACACATATCTGATCGGCTAACATCGCGGCTTCATCTAAATCATGTGTTACTAAAATCATTGGTATCGCCAGTTCGCGTCTTAGTGTATTCAACTCCAAATATAATTTTCGTCGTGTTACTTTATCTACGGCAGAAAAGGGTTCGTCTAGTAATAAAATTTCAGGCTGTCTAGCTAATGCTCGGGCAATGGCCACACGTTGTTGCTGTCCGCCCGATAATTGCTTGGGGTAACGTTCGGATAGACCTGTTAAATTCACTTTTTCTAGTAACTGGTCTACCGTCGGTTTATTAGGTTGCTGATCTGCATCCAAAACAAATTGAATATTCTCACGCACAGATAAATGTGGAAATAGTGCATAGTTTTGAAAAACCATTCCTATACGGCGCTGTTGTGGTGTTATATTTTTCGACTTTACACTATCGAACCATATGTGGCCTTTACATTCAATAACACCTTGTTGAGCGGAATATAGGCCTGCTATACAGCGTAATACAGTTGACTTCCCAGCACCTGATGGCCCAACTAAGGCCAACAACTCTCCCGTATGACACCTTAGCTCGACATCAAGTGTTGTCGGCTCCGTTTGCTTTAATTTAAGTTTAAGCATTTTTATAACACCGTCCTTAAATTACGACGATTAAATGTATAAACAATACTAATGGTAATAAAAGCAATTAGCAGGAGTATCAATGACATAGTTTGAGCTTGCTGATGCTCAAATGCTAATACGCTGTCATAAATTGCAATTGAAACTGTACGGGTTTCACCGGCGATATTCCCGCCAATCATCAGTACCACACCAAACTCACCTAATGTATGTGAAAAGCTGAGCACCATCGCGGTAATAACTCCTGGCCAAGCTAGAGCAAGCTCTACTTTTAAAAAAGTTTTCCACTTAGATAAGCCACTGCACCATGCCGCTTCTCTTAACTCGGGGGCTATTTGCTCCAGCGATCGTAAGATGGGTTGCACTGCAAAAGGTAAACTATAAATAATAGAGGCAAACCATAAGCCGACAAAGGAAAAGGCTAAAGTCTCACCTGTTAGTGACATAAATGCACTGCCTAATATACTGTTATTATCCATTCCTACTAATAAAAAATAACCTAATACAGTAGGCGGTAACACTAGCGGCAAGGTGATAAAAGCTTCAATTAATCCGCGTCCTGCAAAGGTAGATTTTGCTAGGAAATAGGCAATGGCTAAACCAATGGGTAATAAGCTTAAACTGGTTAATAGTGCCAGCTTAATAGAAACTTCAAATGCTTGCCAGTCCATTAATGAGCAGCAACCGTGCGTCCGCTCGCCCACAGACGTAGCCCGCTAATCTTCTCAAACATAACGATTGCTAATGGTTGTGTGCGAAACAGCTCATCAATTACGATATCAGTATTGGGGATCAAGTTTTTAGCATCAGCAGAATAAATCGCACTGATCACTGCTTGCTCTATTTCGGCGCCGCTGAACTCAGCACTATTGATGGCTAATTTATCTAAATCAAAGGTTTCTGTGCTGAGTTTTCGTTTCGCTAGATGAATTCTAAAGATCTCTTTTCTAACTTCACGATCAGGCAAATCTACAAAGAAAATTTCATCTAATCGGCCTTTACGGATTAGTTCAGGAGGCAAGCTTTCAATATCATTAGAGGTGGCGACGATAAACGAACCATCATTTGACTCTGCCATCCACGTTAATAAAGTACCCAAAAGTCGTGTAGATACTCCATCATCATTATTGTTTTGTGAAAGCGCTTTTTCTATTTCATCGATCCAGACTACACAAGGTGTCATCACGTTGGCAACAGCCAGTGCCCGGCGTAAATTCTTTTCTGTTTCACCAATGTATTTATTATATAAAGCGGCCATATCAAGTCGTAGCAAGGGTAGTTTAAATTGACCCGCAACCGCTTTGGCTGCCAAACTTTTACCACTGCCCTGCACACCTAATAATAGGATACCTTTCGGTGCATCCTGATCCGGTTTACTGCCTAATAACGCTTTTTCACGTATTTTTAACCATTTTTTTAAATTAGCTAAGCCTGCTACATCAGAAAAGCTAGCTGTATCGGCTTCATATTGAATCACACCATCTTTGCTAAATAATTCATATTTAGCTTCTTGCACCCTTTTGACATCTTTATGAGTAATCGCACCATCATCAACAATTGCTTGTCGAATTAAACGGCGTGCATCTAACGTT
>CAYSGK010000002.1:2396-5206 GCA_964430395.1 uncultured Methylophaga sp. | reverse complement strand
AATCGCACCATCATCAACAATTGCTTGTCGAATTAAACGGCGTGCATCTAACGTTGTAATGCCAGAAAGGTTAGACACCATTTGATTCATCGCTATTTTGTCTGTTTTTACCGATGATCCTGTTTCCATTTGCCACTTACGTGCTTCATCTTGCAGGATGGATTGTAAAATATTGTTGTCAGGTAACTGTAAGTGAAAACGCATACACCATGGCGCTAAATCTTCTGGTATATCCATACTGTGGGTGATGAAAATAAGCCGGCGAGGCAGTTTTTCAAAGCCGAAAGCAATTTCTTTAATATAACGAATGGCGATAGGATCGGATAAATAGGGGTGAAAATCCAGCAGCAAATAATAGCCTTCATCGGCACTAAATTTTATATGTTTCAGCACATCATTAGGTGCATCAGTATCTTCAATTGCACCACTCAGTTTTAGTTGTGCATTTTTCAATCCTTCAGTGGCTGACCAACGAAAAATTGCACGATTAAGTTTTATTCCAAAGCGAATAAAAAGCTCAACAGCTCTTGGCTCTTCTTGTGTTTCAATTACGATAATCGGGGTAGAGCTACGTAATGCGACTTCTAAATCTTTAAGTTCTGGCATATTCAACCAATTTAAGCATGATTTTTAACAAGACTCAGTATGCCATAAACTTAGTCAAAAAGATGTGTTGCCACTATAAAAAACCATTCTTTTGGAAAAGAAGCTTTGCTGCCGGCTTTAGGATAAAGTCCAAAAATTGTTGCGCCGTGTCTGAAGATTTTTTTATTGCGATTCCCTGTTGTTGTAATGTCTCCGACAATATAATATATCGCCCCTGCAATGCTAACTTAGGCTGAATAATATGCCCAAATGGAACTAGACCCGCATCAACTGAAGATGATAGTGAAAACTGTACTGCTTGCGATGCATTTTCTGCCATTAATAAATGTGGTTGAATTTGTTGCCATATTCCAGCCTTTTCAAGCGCTCTTTTAGCAGCTTGTCCATAGGGTGCATGACGAGGATTAGCTATAGCAACTTTATTGAGGGTTCCTTGTTCTAGAGCTAATTTTAAGCTCAGCATACCTTCATCAATATTGAGTGATGAATGATGTGATGCATATAAGGCTAATTGCGCTTGAGCATAATCCGTAGGTTCACCTTTTGCAATTCCACTTTTTATGAGCATTTTAATATAATAAGGATCTGCTGATAAAAACACATCAAACGGAGCGCCATGCTGGATCTGAGTAGTTAATGTGCCTGATGCGGCATAACTAATCGCCAGCTGATGGCCTGTTTGTTTTTCAAATTCTGTTGCTAATTCAGGTAATACATAGCGCAAATTACTCGCAGCCGCGATACGGATTTCATCGGCTTGTAATTGCAAACAAAAGCATAGTAATAACAGACTGAAAAGATACTTAAAAATTTGTTTATCTCCATAAAAAAGCCCCGATAAACGGGGCTTTTAAGTTTACAGCTTATTGTGACTTGTAACTAGTCTTCAGCGCTTTCTTCGTTTACAGCTTTCATACTTAAACGAATTCGGCCTTGGCGATCAACTTCAAGCACTTTCACTTGAATTGTGTCGCCTTCAGATAATTTATCACTTACATTTTCAACCCGCTCATCTGAGATTTGTGAAATATGAACTAAGCCATCTTTACCAGGAAGAATGGTTACAAATGCACCGAAGTCCATTAATTTAGCAACACGACCTTCGTAAATACGACCCACTTCAACATCTGCAGTAATATCTTCAATACGACGCAATGCATCTTGTCCCGCATTAAGATCTGATGAGAAGATTCTTACTGTACCATCATCATCGATATCGATAACAGCGCCTGTTTCTTCAGTTAAGGCACGAATAGTTGCGCCACCTTTACCAATTACGTCACGGATCTTATCTGAGTTGATTTTGATTGTGATGATACGAGGAGCAAATTCAGACATTTCTTCACGATGTGATGCAAGATTGGCATTCATTGTCTCAAGAATCGTTAAACGGCCATCACGTGCTTGTGATAATGCTGTTGTCATGATTTCTTCATTAATACCTTCGATCTTAATATCCATTTGAAGTGCTGTGATACCCTTTGCAGTACCGGCTACTTTAAAATCCATATCACCTAAGTGATCTTCATCACCTAAGATATCAGTCAACACGGCATAACCGTTATCTTCTTTAATTAGTCCCATAGCGATACCGGCAACAGGTGCTTTAATAGGCACCCCGGCGTCCATTAACGCTAATGATGTACCACAGACAGAAGCCATTGAGCTTGAACCATTAGATTCAGTGATTTCTGATACAACTCGAACGACATAAGGGAAGTCTTCAGCTGAAGGCATCACCGCAGCAATACCACGTTTTGCTAATTTACCATGACCAATTTCACGACGTTTAGGTGAGCCTACAAAACCTGTTTCACCTACACAAAATGGAGGAAAGTTATAATGCAACATGAAACGGTCACGGTATTCACCCTCAACCGCATCAATCATTTGTGCATCACGTTCAGCACCTAACGTTGCCACAACAACCGCTTGTGTTTCACCACGTGTGAATAATGCACTGCCATGCACACGAGGTAACACAGTTGTTTCAACTGTTACTTTGCGTACAGTAGCCGTATCACGACCATCAATACGAGGTTCACCGGCAATAATTCTGCCACGTACTAATTCTTTTTCAATTTTTGCAAATGCACCGGTGATTTCATCAACAGGTAATTCGTCATTTTCTAGCGCTAATGTTTCAAGTGTTGTATTACGCACATTGGCTAACGCATCTTGTCGCGCTAATTTATCACTAATTT
>CAYSGK010000002.1:0-2296 GCA_964430395.1 uncultured Methylophaga sp. | reverse complement strand
GCACTTTCAGTGCCTGCTACAACCAAGTCTAATTCGCTTGACTCTAATTGTTCTTTACTTGGGTTAAGTACATATTCACCGTCAATATAACCCACACGTGCGCCACCGATAGGGCCGTTGAATGGGATACCTGAAATTGCTAATGCAGCTGATGCACCGATCATTGCCGGAATATCGGGGTCAATGGCAGGATCTAAAGCCATAACCGTTGCGATAACTTGAACTTCATTCAAGAAACCTTTTGGAAATAATGGACGTAATGGACGGTCAATTAAACGGCATGTAAGTGTTTCTTTCTCGCTAGGACGACCTTCACGTTTAAAGAAACCACCTGGGATTTTACCTGCTGAGTAAGTACGCTCTTGGTAATTAACCGTCAACGGGAAGAAATCTTGACCCGGTTGAACATTCTTTTTACCAACAACAGTCACCATTACAGATGTTTCACCCAAGCTAGCAATGATTGCACCACTTGCCTGACGTGCAATTTTACCTGTTTCAAGTGTTAACGTATGGTCACCATATTGGACCGATTTTTTTACTGAATTCACTTTTTTATTCCTTATCGTTTATTACGGCCTATTCCGCATGAAACCTTTATACAAGCCGTCTTTTTGCCTTGTCCTGACAAAAAATACTTCTCGTAAAAATATTTCAATAAACTTCTTAATTTAGTTTCAAAACAAATACGCCCCCGAGGTCATAAAACTTCGGGGGCGTATTTTTAAGTACTAACCGTGCAATCGATAAATTGCGAAAGCATGGGCTTATACATATTATTTATTGCTTCTTGCAACGCTTAACGACGTAGACCAAGACTTGCAATCAATTCGCGGTAACGCGTAATATCTTTCTTTTTCAAGTAATCTAACATTTTACGACGACCACTTACCATTTTAAGTAGACCTTGACGTGAATGATGATCATGAACATTTTTTTCAAAGTGATCAGAAAGATCTGCAATTCGTGCTGTTAATAGAGCAACTTGTACTTCAGCAGAACCAGTATCGCCCTCTGAGCGCTG
Organism: uncultured Methylophaga sp.; assembly: GCA_964430395.1. GTDB lineage: Bacteria > Pseudomonadota > Gammaproteobacteria > Nitrosococcales > Methylophagaceae. The sequence goes on along the minus strand of CAYSGK010000002.1, from coordinate 1,272 downwards.
ATATTTACTAATTACTTCTTTTGTTTTTTCTAGTGATAATGACATTAAAAACTCCAACTTTTGGTGTAGCCTTATTACTTTAGTGGGCTACGAGTTAAATTCTGGATTACCTCAGCACCTATAGTTCTTAGGAACCAAAATATCCAACCTTTCAAAGAGCCGCAATTCTACCTACTTTTTATTGTATATTCAAGCTCTTCCGCTATTTTCTAGATCAGGTGCTTTTCTAAATCTTCTTGCAGATGCTGTGCATTTCTATTTCTAATATAAATCTTACTGCCATTCGTTAAGCTTATTTCTAAAAGTGGTTTCCAAAACAACATAGAATGCCCAAAGCTGCTCAAAGATATGCTGGGTTTCCAAGAAACTGTTTTAATATCTTCAATGTCTTCTTGTAGAATGGTTTTGACGCGATGACCAATAAGACAAATGCCCTCTTTTGTCACCACTAATCGAGCATAATAAGGGAATAAATAACGGCAAAGTAGCAAAAACAATACAATGCCTAGAACCATATCGCTTATAGTCCATATATAGCTATAAGGCACATCAATACTATAAATATAAGCACTATTTCCAACAATATATGTCAAGCTAAGATATTTTATCCATTCCCAAAGAAATACAGATAAATAATATATCGCGACAATATAAAAGAAACCAATAAATCGGTTACTGATCCTTCGACTCATAGTGATATTTCTATCTGTGCAAGCCACTTTACGACCCGTCATATCAAACTGATAGAGTTTAAAGTAGAAAATAATCAACATTACAAAAGAGAGTAAGCTTATGATGGACACATCATAAGGGAAAAAGTGATATTCACGCGATATAACAGAATATTGATTATGATCGACAAATGTTTCTTTTAATACATTGCGAAAATTTTGATGATTAATTTTTTCAAAAAACTGGAATGAAGAATCCGAACTGTCAAATTCTTCCTTTAAATATTGCGTGGTACCGATAAGGCGCATCAAGCTACCGCTATCATGTTCAATTGAGGTATAGCGCTTTTTATATTCTCTTAATGCACTATCGATAGTCTCATCAGATAAATCTTTTAGATCATCATTTATCGCTTTACGCACAGCGACAATATTAGTTTCAAATTCATCATGTAAGCCATCAAAATAAATATAAGCTAATCTAGCCTTGCCTCGATTCGTTCCAGAAGCATAGATCGAATAAGTATGGCCTAAATCATTACGTAAATTCTGTTGCAGGCGAAGTGCAAGATTATCTAAATAGGCATTAATAATTAGATAT
>CAYSGK010000001.1:15058-31887 GCA_964430395.1 uncultured Methylophaga sp. | reverse complement strand
CTGACATTCCAACCATAGAGAATGATGACAACTAATTAATTATTCAATAAGTTATCATATAAAACTTGATACGCTTTAGAGCTTTTCTCCCAGCTATAATCTTGTTCCATCGCTGTGACCATCACTTTTCGCCAAATTCGTGGGTGTTTAAATAGGCCAATTGCACGGAGCAAGGTTTCTTCTAATTCTTCAGCCGTGGCGGCCTCAAATTTAAAGCCGGTAGAAAAACCATTTTTCAGATTAGCACCCGCGGCATCGACTACACTATCGGCCAAGCCGCCAGTATTTCTAACAATGGGTAGTGTCCCATAACGTAAGCTATATAACTGATTTAAACCACATGGTTCAAAGCGTGATGGCATTAAGAACACATCAGAACCGGCTTCTATTTGGTGAGATAATTCTTCACTATAGCCAATGTGTAAAGCTACTTTATCAGGATGTCGTGCTCGTAAAACACGTAAGTCTTGTTCATACGATGCTTCACCGCTACCTAAACATATCAATTGTATATTCTCACCTGCATCGAGTAATTTTCCTACCGCATCTAAGGTAAGATCTACTCCTTTTTGAGAAACTAAACGGCTAATTGTGCCCATTAATAATACATCTTCTTTTTCAGGTAATGAAAATAACTTTTGTAGTGCTTCTTTATTGGCTGATTTGTGTCGAATTGTTTTTATTGAATAGTTTTTATCGATATATGAATCACGCTCAGGATCCCATTCGTCGGTATCAATGCCGTTTAGGATACCCGTTAAGCGCCCTTGATCGGCACGATGCGATAATAATCCTTCTAAACCATAACCAAATTCATAGCTACATATTTCATCAGCATACGTTGGGCTAACTGTGGTGATATGATCAGCATAGATTAAGCCACCTTTCATAAATGACATCAAGTCATAAAACTCAACACCTTCACTATGCCATAGCGAGGGTGACAAATCTAAAGCTTCAAACACATCTTGAGAATATAAACCTTGGTACGCTAAATTATGAATAGTGAAAACCGTGGCTGGTCGGTTAGACTCATTCGCAATCAATGCCGGAGCAAGACCTGTTTGCCAATCATTGCAATGCAGAATATCTGGTTGCCAATCTAGGCCAGATTGTTCCATTGCTACCGCCGCAATTGCACGTGAAAATAATGTAAACCGTGCTGCATTATCTTCCCAATCACCACCGTCATGGGTACCATAAGGGCCGCCTTCGCGGTCAAAATGCTCTGGAGAGTGCACTAATAAAATAGGTACTTCTGAATGGGGCAATGTTGATTGCATAATTTCAATCGACGTATGAAAACCATCCAACTTTATCGTCGCAACTGTTTCAATTTTGTCTAATGCTTCTAGACATTGGCGGTAGGCGGGCAAAATAATTCGCACATCTTGATCTTGCTGTGCAAGAGCAATAGGTAGACTAGCTGAAACATCTGCTAAACCACCCGTTTTAATTAATGGATGAACTTCACTACTAGCAAACAGAATTTTTCGCACGCCCTACTCCTAAAAATTGGTACAATTACCCAATTATATACGGTAACGGGCAAAATCACAGCTCGCAACGGGAGAAAACATGAAACCTTGTACAATTATCATCTTTGGATCAACAGGCGATCTATCAAAAAAGAAATTATTGCCTGCACTCTACCACTTAAATCTTGAAAATCGCCTAACAGATGAAACTAAAATCATTTGTATGGGCCGCCGAGAAATGACTCAAGATGATTGGAAAACACAAGTAACCGAATATGTATCAGCAAAAGCACGTAATGGCGTTGACACTGATGCTTTAGAAAACTTTTTAGCCAAGATTAATTATTTCAAAAATGATATTAATGACACGGCTTCATTTCAAGAGCTAAAAGATCTATTAAATGATCCTACCAACAGCTTTTCGAATAATATTGTATTTTATCTCTCTATCAGTCCATCCTTATTTGGCGTTGTTGGTGACAATCTGGCCGCTGTAGGCTTGAACAAAGAAGATAAAGGCTGGCGTCATTTAGTTGTAGAAAAACCGTTTGGTTATAACCAGAAGAGTGCTGCTGAATTAGAGCACGTTATTGGGCGTAACTTCACCGAAAAACAAACTTACCGAATCGACCATTATTTAGGTAAAGGTACCGTACAAAATATTCTTGTTTTCCGTTTTGCTAATCTATTATTAGAACCATTATGGAATCGTAATTATATTGACCATGTACAGATAACACATGCCGAACAACAAGGCGTAGGTGGTCGTGCAGGTTATTATGATGGTTCAGGTGCAATGCGCGATATGATTCAAAGCCATCTGTTACAGGTAATGACTTTGGTTGCAATGGAGCCACCGGCAGATTTAAATGATGAATCTCTGCGTGATGAAAAGGTAAAAGTACTTAAATCAATTCGCCCTATCACCGAAGAGTTGGTGGATAGCCATGCATTTCGTGGTCAATATGCAGCCGGAACCGTTGCTGGAAAAGCGCAGCAAGGTTATTTGGAAGAAGATGATGCACCAGAAAATAGTGTGACTGAAACGTATGCTGCCATGAAGCTCTATATTGATAACTGGCGCTGGCGTGATGTGCCATTTTACCTGCGAACAGGTAAATGTATGCCAGAATCAAAAGCGATGATTGCTATTCGCTTTAAAAAGCCACCTCAAGAATTATTTAAAGAAACAGATATCGGTAATAGCCATGCAAATTGGGTCACCATGGGATTACAGCCAGATAATACTTTGCGTATTGAATTGCAAGCAAAACAACCTGGCTTGGATATTACAGCCCATACAGTTGGTTTAGAAACAAATGAAGATGAAGACCCAGCACATAAACTAGACGCCTATGAAGCCATGATCCTCAATGCTATTTTAGGTGATCGTTCCTTATTCTTGCGTGCTGACGAAGTCGACTTGGCTTGGCAAGCCGTTGACCCCATCATCGAAAAATGGTCTAAAGAGCAAGATTTCGTACACAAATATGAGGCCGGTACATGGGGACCAGAAGAAGTCAGCCAAATCTTTGATGATTCATGTCATCAATGGCGGAATAATGTTGATTAGAATTCTATTCTAATCAAGAAATCGAAAGCCAGATTGAGGGAACTTAATCTGGCTTTTTTTATTTCACAGTTATATCATTGCTTCGCCTAATTTAATAATACTTTCAGCAGTGATCTTAGACTTAAATGACGACATCGATTTTGGCAATAACAATACAACTGTTGATCCCATATTAAACCGCCCCATTTCTTGACCTTTTTCTAACACTATGTTTTTACCAGTATAATCCCAGTCTTTTATTTCTTTAGTATAGGGTGGCGTTATTTTTCCTGCCCACACTGTTTCCATGCTTCCAACAAAAATCGCACCTACCAGTACCATTACTATTGATCCCTGAGATGTATCAAATACAGTAACAACACGTTCATTTCTAGAAAAGAGCCTTGGCACGGCACGTGCCGTACGTGGATTCACTGAAAATAATTTCCCTGGGACATAACGCATCATCTTTAGCTTACCTGTCAGCGGCATATGAATGCGATGATAATCTTTGGGCGAAAGATAAATCGTTGCAAATTGACCTTTTTCGAATTGATCTGCTAGCTTTGTATCGCCACCCAATAGTTCAAGTACACTATAGTTTCGTCCTTTTGCTTGAACAATCTGTCCGGATTCAATAGCACCAATTTGACTAATCGCACCATCAACTGGCGACGTCATAATATTGTCACCCGTAGCAATAGGTCTAATATCCTTACGTAGAGCACGTGTAAAAAATGCATTAAAACTTGAATAGGTCGATAGATCTGGTTCTGCTGCCTCACTAATATCTACTTTATAGCGAGAGACGATAAAATAAATAAAAAGTTTTTTAAACCAAATGACTTTACTATTTGCTAATCGGTGCATAACCACTGACAACAAGTGTTGCGGTATTAAATATTGCGGCAGTGTAGCCAATTTATCTAGCCATGAAACGGCTTTGATTTTGCGGTTATTATTCAATCTATCTGCCCTTTTAGTGCTATTTAATCAGAATTGTCACATTTCTTGCTAGGTAATTAAGGTACCTCGCAATAGTAGTGCCCGTTCAACGAAAACCATGGAGTATACCAAGCATGCGACTAACAATATCAAACGTTTTATTATTTGTATTTATTAATCTTTGTCTTTTTTCTATCCCCTCTTGGGCTGGAGATGATGAGAAAGAAGCGCCTCCTCAAGCTGTTTACTTTTCATTTCCTGAACCTTTTACCATTAATTTTCTTAATCAAAGCAAGAAGAAAGCACGATACCTTCAAATAAAAGTCAGCTTAATGGCACATAATCCAGAAATAATTAGTAGCGCCGAGTTAAACCTGCCCATGTTAGAAGATTCACTTCGTACTTTATTTTCATCTCAGTCATTTGAAGAAGTTACAACTATCAAAGGAAGAAAAACCTTACAAAATAGCGCTCTAAAGGCGATTAATTCTATTTTAAAAGAAGAAACAGGACAAGGTGATCTCGATGCGATCTACTTTACCAGCTTTATTCTTCAATAAAAGGCACGTTAATTGCTAAACCAACAATATAACTAATATTTAGGAACGTTCAGATGGCAGAAAAAATAGACGATGTAGACCTAAGCGAAGAAGGTGGCGGTGGAAAATCTAAAAAAATGATTATTATCATTGCTGTTGTTGTTCTGGCATTAGGTGGTGCAGGTGCTTGGTTCTTCTTATCTGGTGGTGATGATGAAGCGGTAGCAGATGAAGCAGCTGAAGAAGTAAGCCCCGTCAAACAAACACCTATATATGCGACTGTTGACAAAGCCTTTGTCGTTAATTTTGCAGATCAAAGTAATAACGAAGTGCGTTATTTGCAAATTAAATTAAAAGTAATGGCACGGGACCAGGCCGTAATTGATGCATTTACACTAAATACTCCTGCTATCCAGCACGAATTACTCATGTTGTTTTTTGAACAAAAATATGACGTTCTAAATACTACTGAAGGTAAAAGTGCATTAAAAGAACAATCTCTTTCCACTATTAACAAGGTATTAAAAGCTGAGCAAACTGAAGGCGAACTAGAAGCCGTTTATTTCACCAGTTTGATCATGCAATAGTCTTATGGCCGTTCAAGATATTCTTTCACAAGATGAAGTCGATGCCTTATTAACAGGCATGGGCGGAGACGAAATAGAAACCGACGTTGAGCCAAAAGACGATGGTAACGCCCGCGGCTATGACTTTGGTAACGAAGATCGTATTATTCGTGGACGTATGCCAACGCTGGAGATGATCAATGAGCGTTTTGGGCGTTATCTTCGGATAAGTTTCTTCAATATGTTGCGCCGCAGCGCTGAAATATCGGTTAGCGGGATTCAGATAATGAAGTTTTCTGAATATGTTCATACCTTATTTGTCCCGACTAGTTTAAATATCATTCAATTTAGGCCTTTAAGAGGTTCAGGACTTATTGTCTTTGAACCTAAGCTCGTTTTCACTATTTTAGATAATTATTTCGGCGGTGAAGGTCGATTCCAAGCACGAATTGAAGGCCGTGAGTTTACTGCCACCGAATTACGCGTTATTCATATGGTACTTGAATTATGTTTCAAAGATTTAGTCGAAGCATGGTCACCTATCATGGATGTTGAATTCGAATTTGTGAACCATGAAGTAAACCCACAATTTGCCAATATTGTTAGCCCTAGTGAGGTCCTTGTTATCTCCACTTTTCATGTCGATCTAGATGGTGGCGGCGGTGATATTCACGTCACCTTACCTTATTCCATGATTGAACCTATTCGAGATATTCTTGATACTGGATTACAAAGTGATAGTTCATCTGATGATGGCCGCTGGGGTCGCTCTATGCGAGAAGAAATTCTGGGGGCTGATGTTGAGTTATCTGCAGATCTTACCCAGATTAATACAAATCTACGTGACGTATTGGCATTAAACGTGGGAGATATTTTACCTATTGAAATGCCAAAAAATATTACCGCTAAAGTTGAGAATGTTCCATTTTTTAGAGCGTCATTTGGTGAACATAAAAATAAAACCGCATTGAAAGTGATCGATATGATTGAACAACCTAAAGATACTACACCGCAATACCAGCTCCAAAAAGGGGAAAATAATGAGTGAAGAAGAAACGTCGCAAGATCAAGAAGTAGCTGACGAATGGGCTGCAGCATTAGAAGAGCAGGCTGACGAGGAAGTCGTGACCGAAGAGGCTGCTGGCGAAGAGGAAGATCCGTGGGCTGCAGCATTAGAAGAACAATCCGATGCTGAGCAACAGGTTGATGCTGCACCAATAACACAACTTGATGATGATGCTGCACCAGGCGGGACGGGTAAAGATCTAGATCTGGATATGATTCTAAATATCCCCGTTACTATGTCCATGGAAATTGGTCGCACTAAAATAAATATCAATAATTTATTAAAACTGAGTCAAGGATCTGTTGTTGAACTTGACCGGCTCGCTGGTGAACCAATGGATGTATTGGTCAATGAAACACTAATAGCACACGGTGAAGTAGTAGTAGTTAATGACAAGTTTGGTATCCGCTTAACCGATGTTATTAGCGCCGAAGAACGCATTAAGAAATTACGCTAATGAATCGACTTTATCGTGTATTTACCTATTTAGTTTTAAGCTGTTTTGCTAATATAAGTTTTGCAGCAGAATTTGAAAAAACTGACAAACTTAAAACACTTTCAAGTTCTCCTTTAAATGGCAGTGCTCTGCTAGAAACATTTGGTGGATTATTGTTGGTCTTGACCATTATCGCCTTTCTAGCCTGGTTATTACGCCGTACAGGAAAATTTAATAATGTCGCCAATGGTGAAATGAAGATTATTGCAGGTTTATCTTTGGGTTCACGTGAAAAGGCTATTTTAATTCAAGTAGGTAAACAGCAGATTCTAGTCGGTGTAACAGCTCAGCATGTTCAAACCTTGCATGTTTTGGATAACAATATTGTAACTGAAAGTAAGGCAAAAGCAGTAACATCTAACTTTGCCGATAAGCTTCAACAAATGATGAAACACTCCACTGAGTCACAGTCATGATTCGTCTTTTACTACCTATTTTATTGTTACTCTTTCCCATAATTTCCAATGCTACTGCTGGTATTCCAGCTGTAACGCTCACCACAGGTTCCGATGGTGAACAGAGTTACACCGTAACACTTCAAATATTGGCATTAATGACCGTATTGACATTGCTACCAGCAGCGTTAATGATGATGACGTCATTTACCCGAATTATTATTGTATTGGCTATTTTACGCCAAGCAATGGGAATTCAATCTACACCTTCAAACCAAGTTCTGATTGGCTTAACACTCTTTTTAACTTTTTTCATAATGCATCCCGTATTCGATAATGCCTACACCAATGGTGTCAAACCTTATATGAATGATGAAATATCAATTACTAGTGCATTTCAAAAAGGGGGGCTGCCTTTCAAAGAATTTATGCTGGCACAAACACGTGAAAGTGATATTGAACTGTTCGCAAACATTGGTGGCTATGGACCAATAGAGTCATCAGCTAATATTCCTTTTAGCTTATTACTGCCGTCTTTTGTAACGAGTGAGTTAAAAACGGCTTTCCAAATTGGTTTTTTGATCTTTATCCCTTTCCTTATCATCGATTTAGTTGTCGCTAGTGTATTAATGGCAATGGGTATGATGATGTTATCACCCATGTTGATATCCTTGCCTTTTAAGCTTATGTTATTTGTGCTTATTGATGGCTGGGCATTACTGATGGGCACACTAGCCTCTAGCTTCTACCTCTAGGTTTATTTGAAATGACACCTGAAACAGTCCTTACCATTATGCAGCAAACACTGCAAGTTATTACCATGTTGGTTGCTGTAATCTTGCTTCCGGCCTTATTTGTCGGTTTATTAGTAAGTATGTTTCAAGCAGCGACATCGATCAACGAACAAACATTAAGTTTTATTCCAAAGCTATTGATCACTATTTTAGTATTAGTGATGGCGGGACCTTGGATGTTAAGTTTACTCACAAGCTATGCCACTAAGGTTTTTGAAGATATTCCCTTTTTAATTGGCTGATGATGAAGACGCTAATCAAGTCCACTTACTTTTTGCTTTCATTATGGAACTAAGCACTGCGGAAATAACCGGTTTATTAGGCGGTTATATGTGGCCGTTTATTCGCATTGCAGCATTAGTCATGACAGCACCTATTTTTAGTAGCAAATTTGTTACTGTCCGCAGCAGATTACTGCTTGCCATTGCACTTAGTATCGTCATTATCCCAGCCATGCCCGCTATTGATATACCTGCAGTAGAGCCATTAAGTGGAACAGGATTGTTAATCATTGCCCATCAAATTCTGATTGGTGCATGCATGGGATTTATGTTACAGCTGTTATTTAATGCATTTATTATCGCTGGCCAAATTGTCGCTATGCAAATGGGCTTAGGTTTTGCATCGATGGTCGATCCTCAAAATGGGGTGACAGTACCTGTAATCAGTCAATTCTATTTAATTTTTGTCACCTTGGTTTTTATTAGCTTAGATGGGCATTTAATCTTAATTCAAGTGCTGGCCGAAAGTTTTGTTACATTGCCTGTCTCGTCATCAGGTTTACCTTATACCAGTTTTAGGGATATCGTGGCACAAGCTAGCTGGATGTATGCGGCTGGCGTCCTTGTTGCCTTACCCGCGATTGGCTCATTGATGATGGTGAACCTTTCATTTGGTATTTTATCACGAGCGGCACCACAAATCAGCCCTTTTTCGATTGGTTTTCCTATGAGTATTATTCTAGGGTTTACCATTATATTGGTCACGCTGCCAGCGGCATCAAACCACTTAGTCACCATGGCCGATCAAATGCTTCAAATGATTAGACTGTTAGTTCAACCTGGAGGAACAGTTTAATGGCTGAAGAATCTGGTCAAGAAAAAACCGAACAACCGTCAGCCAAGCGCTTAACCGACGCCCGAGAGAAGGGGCAGGTTCCGCGTTCAAAAGAATTTACAACAGTTCTTGTGCTCATCGCCAGCGCAGTTGGCATGCTTTTTTTGGGCGAGCGTATGTTGAGTAGTGTTGCTGAGGTAATGACCACATCATTTAGCGTGACTCGAAAAGAAATATTTGATCCTGCCGCCATGGCACAGCATTTTTTACACTCTCTAGATATTATTGCACTTGATCTGGGTACTTTTTTAGCCATTACGGTTATAGCAGCATTAATTGCACCTGCCAGTATTGGCGGTTGGAATTTTTCTACTCAAGCAATGGGGGTAAAACTAGATAAATTAGATCCTCTGAAAGGTCTAAAACGCATTCTAGGGCCTCAAGGTTTAATAGAGTTAGTGAAAGCATTAGCCAAATTTTTCCTCATCGGAACAATTTCTACACTTATCCTGTGGAGCCTACGTGACCGATTATTGACACTTGGAATGCAAGAAGTCAATGTTGCAATGGCATCGTTAGGTTCACTTGTACTTTGGGTCTTTCTTGCCATCTCAAGTAGCTTATTACTTATTGCCTTAATTGATGTGCCATTTCAACACTGGAATCATATTCGCCAGTTAAAAATGACCAAGCAAGAGCTGAAGGATGAAAGCAAAGAAACAGATGGGAACCCCGAACAAAAAGGTCGTATCCGTCGCATGCAAGTGGAACTTTCGCAACAACGCATGATGCAAGATGTGCCACAGGCTGACGTCATTATTACTAACCCAACTCACTATGCTATTGCATTAAAATATGAACAATCAGGAACTGGTGCCCCCGTTGTTGTTGCCAAAGGTGCAGACCTTATTGCGCAACAAATTCGCATGGTGGGTGATGCCAATGAAGTACCTGTTATTTCAGCCCCTCCACTTACCCGTGCTATTTATTTTAGTACTGAATTAGGCGAAGAGATCCCATCTGGTCTATATATTGCAATAGCTCAAATACTAGCGTTTGTCTTCCAATTACGTCGCTACAATAACCACGGTGGTAATAAGCCACAACTTAATACGGAGGACTTACCAATACCAGATGAATTAAAACGAGATTAGCCCATGGAAAACAATGATATCTTTGCCCGTTTAAAACTGATGTTAACAGGCAATTTAGGCGCACCATTAATACTCATTGCTTTACTCGCCATGGTGATGATTCCTCTTCCTCCATTTATGTTAGATCTGTTATTTAGCTTTAATATCGCACTTTCTCTCATTATTATGCTTGCCAGCATCTATGTACTTAAACCGCTCCATTTTGCATCATTCCCCAGCATCCTCCTTATCGCTACCCTACTCCGTCTTGCTCTTAATGTCGCTTCAACACGTGTAGTGCTATTAGAAGGGCATACTGGCACAGCTGCTGCTGGTAATGTGATCGAAGCATTTGGTGAATTTGTTATTGGTGGTAACTATACCGTTGGTTTTGTAGTATTCGCTATTTTAGTGATTATAAACTTTGTAGTGGTTACTAAAGGTGCAACACGTATTGCAGAAGTCAGCGCACGATTTACTTTAGATTCCATGCCCGGTAAACAAATGGCAATTGATGCCGATCTTAATGCTGGTTTAATTGATCAAGATGAAGCTCGCCGCCGACGTGAAGAAATCATGCAAGAATCTGATTTTTACGGCTCGATGGATGGTGCCAGTAAATTTGTTCGTGGTGATGCCATTGCCGGAATATTAATCTTATTTATCAACCTTATTGGTGGTCTAATTATCGGTATTATTCATCATGATTTGAGCTTTTCCGAAGCTGCACATAACTACACTTTACTCACTATTGGTGATGGTTTAGTGGCTCAACTGCCTTCACTGCTTTTAGCGGCTGCAGCCGGCTTGCTTGTTACACGTTCAACTAAAGAACAAGATATGGGTGATCAAATTCTTGGCCAATTATTTAAAAATCCAAAAACACTTTATATTACCTCAGGTATTATTGGTGGGATGGGGTTAATCCCTGGCATGCCTAACGTTCCTTTTCTTTTATTTGGAGCATTAGGTGGCTATGCTTCATGGACAATGATGCAACGTCAAAAAGTTGCCGAAACAGAAGCCGTTGTCCCCTCGGCGACAGAAGCAGAAGCACCTCAAGAGCAACGTGATCTTAGCTGGGATGATCTTAGCCCAGTTGATCCTATTGGCTTAGAAATTGGTTACAGGCTTATTCCATTGGTGGATAAAAATCAAGGTGGTCAATTAATGACCAGAATCAAAGGGATCCGCAAAAAGATATCGCAAGATTTGGGTTTTCTTATTCCTCCTGTACATATCCGTGACAATTTAGACTTAGCCCCAACGGCCTATCAGATCACCTTATTTGGCGTAACATTTGGTGAATCTGAAATTTACCCCGAACGAATGATGGCTATTAATCCCGGTCAAGTTTTTGGCGAACTAGAGGGCATTAAAGGGCAAGATCCTGCATTTGGACTTGATGCCGTGTGGATTGAACCCAATCAAAAAGATCATGCTCAAGCTCAAGGTTATACCGTTGTGGACGTTGATACTGTTATCGCCACACATCTCAGTAAAATATTACAAACCCATTCTCATGACTTATTAGGTCGAGAAGAAGTGCAACAACTGCTCGATAATTTATCAAAGACAGCACCAAAATTAGTTGAGGGATTAGTACCAGATATTTTACCGCTAGGTAGCATACATAAAGTATTACAAAATTTACTTGAAGAAAATGTGCCTATTCGTGATGTAAGAACCATTACCGAAGCTATCTCGGAACAAGCTACGCGAAACCCAGAGCAAGATGCACTTACTGCTGCAACACGTATGGCGCTGAGCCATTCTATTATTCAACACATTAACGGGGTCAAGCCTGATCTTCCTATTATCACTTTAGATCCAGAATTGGAACAGATATTGCTTCAAACATTACAAGCTACCGGTGAAGGTAGCGCGAGCTTAGAACCAGGACTTGCTGAGAATATGCATAAAAATTTACAAGATGCGGCACAACGACAAGAAATGACAGGAGAATCATCCATTCTTGTTGTTCAAGCTGGTTTACGAACATGGATTGCGCGCTTTATTCGTCACTCCATTCCTTCTCTGAATGTATTGTCGTATAACGAAATACCTGATGATAAACAAATTAGAATCGTTGCTAACGTTGGTCGTTAGAACTTGAATACTATTAAGGTCATATTATGAAAATTAAACGTTTCCACGCAGCTGATGTTCGCCAAGCGCTAAAAGAAGTGCGCGATGTTCTCGGTTCTGATGCCGTTATTCTATCTAATAACCGTGTTGATGGTGGTGTAGAAATTGTTGCCGCGACTGATTACGATGAAAGTAAGTTTAATCGTAATCCTCAAGTTTCGCCTGCAGTTCAAAACGATACTCCACCAGTGGAAATTAACCCATCACAAAATATAGCGCCCCCGCCAGCACAACCAACAGAGAATATTTGGTCACAAGAACCCACTCTGATTCAGATGCGTAAAGAAATGGCTGGCTTAAAAAGCATGCTAGAAAATCAAATGTCTGATTTAGCATGGAAAGATATGAAACATGCTAACCCAACGCAATTACAGTTGTTACAACGCTGCTTAAAAATGGGGGTTCATGTTGATGTGGCCAAACAAATAACAGCCAATGCTCGTGATACGGATGATTTAGAAACTGCATGGTTACGTTGTCTTGCCGCATTAGCTAGTCAAATTGAAACACAAGATAATGACATTATTAGCACTGGCGGAATTTATGCTCTTGTTGGACCAACAGGAGTGGGTAAAACAACTACTATAGCCAAAATTGCAGCACGTTGTGCACTTAAACATGGCGCTAAGAATGTCGCACTCATCACCACAGATTGCTATCGGATTGGTGGACAAGAACAATTACGCACTTATGCCAAAATTTTAGGCGTGCCTGTTCGTGTTGCTAAAACACATCAAGAACTCAGTGATGCATTAAATGAACTGCTTGATCGACGCTTTATTCTTATTGATACTGCCGGCATGAGCCAACGTGATATGAAAATAACTGAGAAATTCTCGCTATTACAACATCAATCACCTATGATTAGAAATTATTTAACGCTGTCTGCCACTACGCAATCTAGCGTGCTTAATGATATTATTAATTCTTTCTCACATCTTAATTTAAAAGGATGCATTTTGACTAAGACAGATGAAACGAATAGCCTAGGCGGTGCAATTTCGGCTTTAGTCCAACATAACTTGCCGTTAGCCTATATCTGTAATGGTCAGCAAGTACCTGAAGACTTTAGTTTGGCGCGCCCTAATTCATTGGTCAAACAAGCAAGTGTACTGATGAATGAAGAACAATTAGATCCACAAACAGTATCTACTTATGGAGGTTTTGCCGCTTATGGCTGATGCACCCGATGATCAGGCTAATGGTCTACGACAAATGACAGTTCAACCAAGACCCGTCAAGGTTATTGCTATCGCAAGTGGTAAAGGTGGCGTTGGTAAAACAAATGTGACAGTTAATATTGGGGTTGCTCTTGCCGCTCAAGGTAAGGAAGTATTGCTATTAGATGCTGATCTAGGTTTAGCAAATATTGATGTAATGCTGGGCTTACACCCACAATATAATCTACTGCATGTACTAGATGGTAGTAAATCACTTAATGATATTATTGTTGAAGGCCCTTCAGGTTTAAAAATTATTCCTGCCGCATCTGGTATTCAAAAAATGGCCGAGTTAAGCCCCGCAGAACACGCCGGCATGATTCAAGCATTTAGCGATATGGATCAGCATATTGATATTTTACTTATTGATAGCGCTGCAGGCATTGCTGACAGCGTTATTAGTTTCACCCGCGCAGCGCAAGAAGTGATTATTGTTGTTTGTGATGAACCCGCATCTATCACCGATGCCTACGCATTAATCAAACTATTAAGTAAAGAATATGATTTAGAACATTTTCATATTATTGCCAATATGACGCGCAGTGTTGAAGAAGGCCGAGAACTATTTAATAAAATATCATTGGTTTGTGAGCGCTTTCTTGACGTTAATCTTGATTTTATGGGCATTGTGCCATTTGATGAAGATCTGCGCCGTGCAGTTAAAAAACAACGTAGTGTTGTAGACTTCTTACCTCGAAGTAAATCAGCGACAGCCTTTACGCACTTAGCTAAAAAAGTCGAGCACTGGCCAGTACAAAAACAACCTCGAGGCCATATGGAGTTCTTTATAGAACGATTAATACAAGCCAGTTTGGATATAGCATAATGAATGGACTAGCAATGTACTCTGAAACGACTACTTCACCTACTTCAATGAATGAAATTGTTGAACAATATGCACCTTTGGTAAAACGTATTGCCTACCATTTAATTGCACGTCTACCCCACACAGTTGACGTCGATGACCTAATTCAAACAGGCATGATAGGCTTAATGGATGCAGCACAAAACTATGACGCCAATCAAGGAGCGAGTTTTGAAACTTACGCAGGCATCAGAATTCGTGGTGCTATGCTTGACGAAATTCGCCGTAATGATTGGGCTCCTCGATCAGTTCACCGTAAAGCTCGCGAGATTTCTGCTGCAATACAATCCATTGAACAAGAAAAAGGTCGCAATGCTAATGATAAAGAAATTGCTGCCGCTTTAGGCTTAAGCATTGAAGAATATTATCAACAATTGCATGAATCTACCGGCCATCACGTATTCAGTCTAGATGAATTTAACAATGGCGATGAAGTCAATGCTCACCCTATATCAGCGGTAGAATCTGGTCCTGTCGAATCCTTACAGTCTAGTGATTTTAAAGATGCGCTAGCCACTGCAATAAAAACGTTACCTGATCGTGAGCGTTTATTAATGGAGCTATATTATAATGAAGAGCTCAACCTAAAAGAAATTGGTGAAGTATTGAGTGTAAGTGAATCACGTGTTAGCCAAATTCACAGCCAAACCGTTATCAGGCTTCGCGCTAAATTGGGTGACTGGTTTAATTCCTAAATTAAAAAAGATGGAGACGTATTTTGAATAAAGATATGAAAATTCTCATTGTTGACGATTTCTCGACAATGCGGCGTATTATAAAAAACCTGCTTCGTGACTTGGGATTCAATAACACAGAAGAAGCTGATGATGGTTTAACAGCATGGCCAATTTTAGAAGCGGGTGGCATTGATTTCTTAGTCACCGACTGGAATATGCCAGGCATGCAAGGTATTGATTTGTTGAAAAAAGTACGCGCAGATGAAAATATGGCCACACTCCCTGTATTGATGGTCACTGCAGAAACAAAGCGTGAACAAATTATCACTGCTGCGCAAGCAGGTGTAAACGGTTATATTGTTAAACCTTTTACTGCTGCGACACTTAAAGAGAAAATTGACAAGATCTTTGAACGCATCGATTCGTAAAACAAAGGATTCCTTATGAATACTAGCAATCAAATTCAACTTGAAGCCGCGCGCACATTGGTCTCTGCACTAGAAAGTAATAATGAGCACCAGGTTAAAGAACAACTTCTCGTCTTAACACAATCCCAAGAAAGCGATTTATTTCAAGAAGTGGGTAAGCTCACTCGTGAACTACACGACTCTCTTAATAATTTTGATGTTGATGCACGCTTAATCGATCTCACTGAAAATGATATGCCTGATACACGAGAACGACTCAATTTTGTTATAAAAACAACCGAAGATGCTGCACATAAAACACTTGGCTTTATCGATCAAACATTACCTCTCGCTTCTGACTTAAAACAAACAGCCGAGAAAATAGATGAAAGTTGGCATCGTTTTCGCATGAAAGAAATGAACGCAGATGAATTTCGTTCATTAAGCAAAGATATTGAAACTTATCTGCCGAAAGTGAAGCAACATTCTGAACAAATTCATGTCAATTTATCAGAAATGATTCTGGCACAAGGGTTTCAGGATATAACAGGACAGGTAATCCGCCAAGTTATTGATTTGGTGGGCGAGGTAGAAAGTAATTTAGTCCAGCTCGTTAAAGTGGCTGGCAAACATATTGATAATAAAACAACAGATAACAAAAAGGTTGACCCCGTTAAGGCTGAAGGCCCACAAATTAATGCGGAAGATAAC
This sequence comes from uncultured Methylophaga sp., assembly GCA_964430395.1. Classification (GTDB taxonomy): domain Bacteria; phylum Pseudomonadota; class Gammaproteobacteria; order Nitrosococcales; family Methylophagaceae. The sequence continues at coordinate 15,839 of CAYSGK010000001.1, read as the reverse complement.
CCAGATGTTCTCAATAACCAAGATGAGGTCGATGATTTGCTATCAAGTCTAGGCTTCTAGAAGGAAGTAAACAATGGCGCTAGACACTGATGATGAAATTCTACAAGACTTTCTAGTTGAAGCAGATGAAATATTAGAAGGACTTAATGAACAGCTTGTTGAGTTAGAATCACAACCCGAAGACAGTGAACTTTTAAACGCCATATTTCGCGGATTCCACACCATAAAAGGCGGTGCTGGATTCTTAGCTTTAGACTCAATGGTCACCTTATGCCATAAAGGTGAAGATCTTTTTAACATACTTCGACAAGGTGATCTTATTGTCGATGCCGATATGATGGATGTCTTTCTCAAGGTATTAGATTTCCTTAATGATATGTTTGAAGAGACGAAATCTGGTGAATACCCAAGTCCTGCCGATCCAGAAATATTAAATCAACTACAAAAATATATCGATGGTGATAGTGGTGACTCAGCTACACTAGAAGAACCAGAGCCAGAGCCAGAACCCGAAGTTATTACAAGCCCAGACACCGCTGAGAGTGATGATATTACGGATGATGAATTTGAAGCTTTACTAGATCAACTTCACGGAGAAGGTACGCCAGGCAAAACAGAACCTGCATCTAAATCTATTGTTGATACAAAGAATGATAGTGACGATATTACCGATGAAGAATTTGAGGCCTTATTAGACGAGCTACAAGGCAAAAAATCAAATACACACAAAGCCACTCCTCCAGCTGAAAAAACTAAACCCGCTCCTGAAGAACCAGAACCA
>CAYSGK010000001.1:6786-14958 GCA_964430395.1 uncultured Methylophaga sp. | reverse complement strand
CCCCTTCTACTAAAAAAACAAAATCGGCAAAACCTGCCGCAGCGCCTAAACAAGCGGAAACATCTGTCCGCGTTGATACCAGTCGCTTAGATGAAATAATGAATATGGTGGGAGAGTTAGTGTTAGTAAGAAATCGAATTACTACACTTGAAGCAACCATTGAAGATGAAGAAATGGCAAAAGCAGTGAACAATTTAGCCGTTGTTACCAGTGATTTGCAAGCATCCGTGATGAAAACACGCATGCAACCTATCAAAAAGGTATTTGGCCGTTTTCCCCGTGTTGTGCGAGATTTAGCCAGAAGTTTAGAGAAAGAAATTAATCTTGAACTGCGTGGTGAAGATACCGATTTAGATAAAAATTTGGTAGAAGCACTAGCTGATCCACTTGTTCATTTAGTAAGAAATGCTGTTGACCATGGAGTTGAAATGCCGGATGTTCGTGAAGCAGCTGGCAAACCACGTTTAGGACAAGTTGTCTTAGGCGCGGCTCAAGAAGGTGACCATATATTATTAACCATTTCTGATGATGGTGCAGGTATGGATGCTGAAATTCTGCGTCAGAAAGCAGTTGAAAAAGGCATGATGGATGAAGAGTCCGCATCACGACTAACAGATTCCGAAGCCTATGCTTTAATCTTTGCTCCTGGTTTCTCAATGAAACAAGAGATTTCGGATATCTCTGGACGCGGGGTAGGCATGGATGTTGTTAAAACCAGTATTTCAAAGCTAAATGGCGTCATTGAAATTGATTCCAATATTGGAACCGGTACTACTTTGACCATTAAAGTGCCATTAACTCTTGCCATTATGCCCACCCTTATGGTGATATTAGGCGACCAAATATTTGCCTTTCCACTGGTTAGCGTCAATGAAATATTCCACTTAGACACAGAAAAAATAAATATCGTTGATGGTCAACAAACAATTATGGTTCGCAATAAAACGCTACCTTTATTCTATTTGCGTAAATGGTTAGCAGGCAGTTTTAACGAAACAGAGCAATCAGAAATTGAACATGTCGTCATTGTCAATGTTGGCACACAAAGAGTTGGCTTTGTCGTTGATAAACTCATTGGTCAAGAAGAAGTAGTAATTAAACCATTAGGTGCATTACTTCAAGGAACGAAAGGCTTAGCAGGTGCTACTATTACCGGCGATGGGCGGATCTCTCTTATTGTTGATTTCCCTGAACTGATGAATGCCTATGCTAATCGTGGCTATTAATAAAAATACGCTTGCTTATTATTTTAAAGAATACATAGTGGAAATACATTAAAAATGGATAGTCTTAGCATTATTGGTCTAATTGTAGGATTTGGTGCTATCTTTGCTGGCCAACAATTAGATGGCGGCCACCTAGATACAGTCCTTAATGCAGTCGCACTTTTAATTGTGCTGGGGGGAACGCTAGGTGCCGTAATGCTACAAACGCCTTTCGGAACATTTATCCGCGCATTACAACTGCTTTCATGGGTTTTTGTACCACCCAAACAGGCATTAGAAGCGACCTTAGATAAAATTATCGAGTGGAATCAAATTGCGCGTAAAGAAGGCTTATTTAAATTAGAGACCGTCGCTGAACTTGAAGAAGATTTATTCACCCAAAAAGGATTACAACTTATTGCTGATGGCGCTTCTCCCGAAATGATTCGAGAAGTATTAGAAAATGATCTTGATATTCAAGAATACCGTGATATCCAATCAGCAAAAGTATTTGACGCAATGGGTGGTTACTCCCCAACAATTGGCATTATTGGTGCCATATTAGGTTTAATTCATGTGATGGGTAACCTGGCTGATCCTTCTTCTTTAGGTGCGGGAATTGCAGTTGCATTTATTGCCACAATTTACGGTGTTGCATTTGCAAACTTATTATTTCTCCCCATAGGCAATAAGTTAAAAGCACTTATCGATAATCGTTCTCATATGCAAACAATGCTTATAGAAGGCTTAATCGGTGTTGCCAATGGCGATAATCCGCGAAATATTGAAACTCGCTTACAAGCTTACCTTAACTAATTATCATCACTATGGCGCGCCGAAGAAAAAAACAAGAAGATCATATAAATCATGAACGTTGGTTAGTATCCTACGCTGATTTTATTACCTTGCTCTTTGCCTTTTTTGTGGTAATGTATTCAATTTCATCTGTTAATACAAGCAAATACCGCGTTTTATCTGACACCTTAGAATCTGTATTTTCAAGCCCAGGTAGCACCAACCCGATCCAACTTGAAGAATATGATACAACAGCCCCCCCAGAGCAAACGCCTATAAATCTGATTGAATTACCAGCTACTCCGCCACCTGTTTCCGACAATACAATCAGAACAATTAATGATTTATCGCAACAATTTAATTCTACATTTGCAGAAAAAATTAAAAGTGAAGATATATCTATTAAACAAGGCAATAATTGGCTAGAGTTAGAAATAAAATCCAGCGCTTTATTCTATAGTGGTGAATCTCGTCTCGAAAGAACGGCAATACCTATTCTTGCCAAGGCGGCTGAAATCTTAAAAACATCTTCAAACCCTGTTCAAGTTGAAGGTTTCACTGATAATCAACCGATAAGTACGCCGCGTTTTCCTTCTAACTGGGAATTATCAGCAGCACGTGCTGCCAGTGTTGTACATCTTTTAAACCGCTATGGCGTATCTCCAAATCGCATGTCAGCCATTGGCTACGGTGAATTTAAGCCTATTGCCAATAATTCAAGCAAAGAAGGTCGCCAAAAAAATAGGCGTATCGTACTGGTGGTTTTAGGTGGCGATGATAGCAGGCGAAGAACAATAGACACATTCAAACCCACAAAACTATCGCCCATTTCTCCAATCGTACCTGCGAATTCTTCAGCAATACCAGTGCAACAACCTGCAGCTATAGAGCCACAATGACTATTTGGGCAATTGCTAATCAAAAAGGTGGAGTTGGTAAAACCACTACCGTAGTAAGTCTTGCAGGTTTATTAGCAAAACAAGGTGAACCCACGCTTGTGCTTGATATGGATCCTCATGGTTCACTCACAAGCTATTTTGGTCATGATCCAGATACAATAGAAAACAGTATCTACTCACTCTTTCAAAAAAATGATAGTAGCCCTAATGCTGCATTATTTAACTCTTTGCAAAAGACTAGTTTTGATAATTTATATTTACTACCTGGTTCCACAGCCATGGCGACACTTGATCGTCAATTAGGCACACAAGGCGGCAAAGGCCTCGTTATTAAATCGAATTTGGCACTATTAACTGATCGATTCCCTAATATATTAATTGATTGCCCGCCTATGCTCGGTGTATTAATGATCAATGCGCTTGCTGCCTGTGATCAACTACTCATACCAGTACAGACTGAGTTTCTAGCACTAAAGGGGTTAGAACGTATGTTACATACTTTAGAAATGATCAATCATGCTCGCAAGCAGGGTCTACCTTATCTAATTGTCCCCACTATGTTTGATCGCCGCACACGCGCATCAACCCAAAGCCTGCGAATGTTGCGTGAAAAATATAATGATGGCGTATGGGAGAGTGTGATACCTATTGATACACAATTTCGAGACGCAAGCAAAGCCGGTATTCCGCTACCATCGATGAATGAAAAGTCTCGAGGATCACTTGCCTATAAGCAATTACTGCAATACCTAACAGATCCGCAACAAAATATTGAGAAGTTACCACGTGTCTACTAGGAGCTTATTTGAGAATAGAAAGTCTTCTGTGGAAAAGCTAATTTTAGCCAGATTCTCTTATAAGTTTTGTTCAAGAGAATAACTATTCGCCTCAAATTATGAAAAAATCTGACTCAAAACAGCCTTCGCTCATTATGCCTTCTATTCTAAAGAAAACTCCAACTACTCAGTTGATCGATCAGGAGCAAGCGCTCTCTGTTTATTTGAAAGATATGTTACTTATTCCTTCAGATGCAGATATTTCTGAACCTTCGTCCACACTTGAACAAACTATAGAACAAGCCAAGTCGATTAGCAAAAATAAAAATTGGCGAGCCTCTAATTTTCAAGCACTTATCTTCGATGTACAAGGGCTTAAATTAGCCATTCCACTACACGATCTAAATGGTATTTTAACGTGGCCAGAAAAACCATTGCCCAAGATACCAGATAAACCTAGCTGGTATCTCGGCTTATATAGCCAAGATCATCAACATACCCAAGTGATTGATACCAGTCATATTGTATTACCCAGTCAATATCAAGATCGTAACAATAAATCGCAATTTATTATTACTATTGACAATGGAAAATGGGGCTTAGCGTGTAATAAAGTCGAAAGCGTTGTTACACTTTCACCCGCTGAAGTACGTTGGCGGCAACATTCTGGTAAGCGGCCTTGGCTTGCAGGAACAGTATTAGAGAAAATGTGCAGTATTCTTAATATTAAAGAATTAATAACGCAATTCTAAAATGGCATGAACAATGCATTTAAATGTGCATCAGCTGTCTGCATTTTGACAGTATTTAAATAAAGTGTATTAAGGTTAATAAGCAATGAGTCAACAAGATGATCAGCAAGAAGATCCAATTCTTCAGTGGGTAACCTACCAACTAGGAGATGAAGTCTATGGCATTAATGTTATGCAAGTTCAAGAGGTTCTGCGCATAACAGAAATAGCACCTGTACCAGGTGCTCCAAGTTATGTATTAGGCATTATTAATCTTCGCGGTAGCGTTGTTACTGTTATTGATACGCGCAGTCGCTTTGGTTTAACACCAAAAGAAGCAGATGATCTTTCTCGCATCATTATTGTTGAAGTAAATGGCAATGTCATTGGCATGTTGGTTGATAGTGTTGCCGAAGTTGTTTATCTACATCAGTCTGAAATTGATACTGCTCCAAGTGTCAGCAACGATGATAGCTCTCGCTTTATTCAAGGTGTATGTAGCCGAGAAGATTATTTGCTGATTATTGTTGATGTTGATAAATTTTTATCCGAAGAAGAAACGGCTGATTTCGCTAGTTTCTAATTAGGTATAAAATGAATATTTATTATGGCAGAGAACATTAATCCTACTCAGCCGGTAGCACCATCATTACCTATAAAACCGTCTCAAAATAATCCGCAAGACAAGAAGAAAGAAAAACCTAAAAAGGACACGCATGATGATAAACAAGATCCACCAGAACACCCTCATCATGGTTTGTTCGATGAATATGTATGACACTCTCAATTAGGAGTAAAATAAAATGATTATTACGACAACAATTATTATCGCCGCAGCATTAGCAGTTATTACATTAATCGTAGTCACCACCAGCTATCGATTATTTAAATTAAATCGAATACAAGCAGAAAAAATTGCCGGTTTACAAAGCCAATTATCGGTATTGTGTGCCGGTGCTGTTGGCACCGATGATCGCATCCATAAATTTGAACAAACACTCTCTACATTACAAGAGCGACACAATACGCTATCACTTGGCACAACATCATCACCACAATCTTATGAACATGCGATTCGTCTTGCCAGAAAAGGGGTAAGCATTGATCAGTTAATTGATAATTGCAACTTAAGTGATGAAGAAGCTCACTTAATCAGCCGCCTTCATGGATATAGCGGTGAAAATCAGCAAGAATTGCATTAATCTACATTGATTTATTCAGAGGCTCCTTAGGCACTTTGCCAGCAATAAAATAGGTATAAGCAATAATTTCAGCAATCACCCGATAAAGTAATGGCGGGATCTCTTCACCCAACTCTAAATCACTTAAAAGCGCTGCTAGCATGACATCTTCCCGCAGAGGTACGCCATGTTCTTTTGCAATGCGTATAATCTCTTGTGCAATATCACCTTCACCTGTTGCCGTTACAACAGGCGCATTATCACCATCATATTGTAGTGCGATAGCACGAAGCGGTTCATTCTGAGTCATACTGATATATCCACATTTGAAACTGGTTCTATTTGATAATGCTTATCTATAACAGTCGCTCCAGCTACATTGCCACAGATACAACTCATCTGGCTCGATGTCACACCTAATTCATTTAGTGAAGAAATAAGTGTCTCCATATTATCCTCTAATAATACTGCACTTTCATTTCGCTCTGCACGAAAAACTACTTTGACATCCTCATCCACCAAGGTCACTGTCGCCTGCACCGGCCCTAAATTTTGCGTATCTAAACGCAACTGAACACTCCATATTTCATCATCTTGCTTAGCTTCTTTTTTATGCTGATCGATCTGCATATGTAGTAAATCTAAGTTTTGCTGATCTTTGACAGGAATATCAAATAACCAACTCGCCGTTGTTGTCGTACTAGTGTCTCCCTCTCTCAACATTAGCAATTGGTTTAACTGCAATTTGTTATACACCCCTTCGACTTCTTTAAACATTACCATCAACTCAGCCAAATTAAGTGGCATTTGTCTATCCGCTGTTGAAGCATTCGGTGAGCCTGATTGTGACAGCATCTGTGTTAACAATAGTGCTTGCTCCTTATTCAATAAACCGGGGAGCAATGATTGAACAGCCGCAGGCGAGGCAGCAGTTTTCCCTGATAATAAAATATGTAATAACTGATCTACTGTTTTACCTTGTGAAGCTAAGGCTGATAAAACTTGTGCTGGCAATTTATTCATTTGCTCACCACTTTCTGAACCACGCACTTGCGATATGACGGTTTCTATTGCCGCCAAAACCTTCACCAAATTTGCCTTAAAATCTTGCTTGCTACTGGTCGGCTGCTTCAACAAATTATTTTCAGAAAATGTACCTGATAATGACATGGCATGTTTTAATGAGTTCGACTGCGTCACCGCCGTTTTATCTAGTGAAGATTGAACTAAATTAGCGATTGCTGACTGCATAGAATCGGGAATAATTTTATTTTGCAGTGAACTCATTAACCCCGATAAACTCGGGTTAAGCACCTGCTGTCCTAGTAATTGTTGCAATCTACTCGCTATCTGGTGATGACCTAACGCTGGTTGTAATCGTATATTTAATGGTTTAACAGATACAATATCCATCATTAATTTATCGCCCAGCTTAAATTGCTTAGAAAGCTGTGAAATATCAATATCAAACTGCTGAACAAATGATTGTGTCGAATTCAATGAGTTTTGAGCAAGTGTCTGAACCAGTACCCGCCCTTGTGCTAATAACTTTAATATTTCAACAGGTAGCTGCTGACCCACTTGCAAATTTGATATGAGTTTTTGATTGTTTTCTGCTACAACTAACTTCAAAACAGTCTTGCCTGATTGTTCAACCCATTCCAACTGAATTTTCTGGCCAGCTTTCAAATCAACAGGTGTACGTAACTGCAATACTCTATCGTCAACTTTTATTGACACCCTATCCGCCGCAAGTGCAGCCTGCATTACTCGTGCTTCAATGCGTTGTCCAATTTCTTTTTCAACAAGCATCGTTTTGGGAATATCTCGAACTAATCCAATATGATTTTTATTTGACTGTAGAATAATCACACTCACGCCTATTTTCAAATAATACAAAGATAATGCTAGTATATACCCATGGAAGATTCAATATTATGGTATATACGTAAGCATAACGGCACAGTAACCGGTCCCTTTAGCGTCTCGATAATAAATAATCAATTCTCTCTTCAACGCCTAAAAGCCAACGATGAAGTCAGTACAGACAAAATTAACTGGCGCCCCTTATCGAGATGGCCTGAGCTTCAAAAAATCCATAGTGAAAATGCCGTTAAACAGCTGGATGAGCGCAATGGTTTTGATAGGCGGAATAAACAACAAGCTAGTGATAATGCCACTCAAAGAAGTGACAATGAACGTAGAACGCTTGAAAATGATGACGATATTCAGCGACGCCAACGCCGGACCAAACTTATGCAAAAATTTCGACAGCGCAAACAAACCTTCTTCTGGCCGACATTTACGCTTATATCGCTTAGTCTCTTGGTTCTTTTTATCGGTGTTTTTTATGCAGAATCATTCCCCACATCGCTCTCAAGCTGTGACAAACCTGCCGTCCCATATGTCAATTGGGAAAACTGCTTAAAACTAAAGATAAACCTAGAAAATAAAGACCTCAGCAATGCTCAGCTACGTAATAGCCAGCTATCTGAAAGTAATTTGATGAATACAAAATTAAATAATGCCAATCTTTCCTATGCTGATATACATGGCAGCAACCTTAGTTATAGCCAAATACAAAA
>CAYSGK010000001.1:0-6686 GCA_964430395.1 uncultured Methylophaga sp. | reverse complement strand
CGAGTTTATATGAAGGTATGCCTGAAATAACAAATGTTCAATATGATTTATGGTTGTTACAAATTACTGCACGATTCCAGAATGTAGATAACCCTGTGTATATTACTTTTGATGGCGTTAGAGGGTTCCGTGTATTGGATGAAGGTGATCTATTAGAATTCTGGAAACCAGAAATAAGAAAAAATGGTTGGCTTTGGCTTGTTAAAAAAGGTGGCTGGTTTGACCTTGAATCATTTCGATCTGGCTTTATATCTGGTATTACAAATAGATATGATGAATACTTAATCCTTGGAGAAAATGAATGCGTAAGTGTAATTACGGATAGACAACCAGTTATTTCAACACCAAATCCCTAACAAATCATTACCTTTATCAGCCTGTAAGTTTAATGTAACGTCTGGGGAACAGCTAAAGTAAATGCTGGAATATCAACATCGAAACGTCCACCATCATCATCAATCATGGTGTAATGGCCTTGCATCATACCTACGGGAGTATCTAACATTGCCGCACTGGTATAAGTAAATTCTTGCTCTGGTACTAAATAGGGATGCTGGCCTACCACACCGTCACCTTCTACTTCTTGCTCAGTGCCATTACCACCGGTTATTTTCCAATAACGTGATAATAGTCGTGCCGGGTTGTTGCCTGCATTTTTTATGGTGATGGTGTAAGAAAACACATAACGTTCGTTTTCGGGTTCAGATTTTGTCGCAAGATAGTTTGTTTTAATATTGATTGCGATTTTATTATTATATTCTATTGTCATCCATTTATTATACTTGATATTGACGTGCTAATAAGCCTGCACCTAATAAACCGACTTTAGGTTGCAAGATTAATTGAACAGGAATTTTAGGCATAAGCTCAGCCATCTTACCTTTAGCTGTGAAAGCAGGTAAAAAAGGCCCATCAATAAACCGTTGAACATTTTTTGCTGCAATGCCACCCGCAATATATAAACCCGCCATTGGCAACACGGTTAATGCTAAATTGCCTGCTTGTGCGCCGTATATTTTGATGAATAAATCTAAAGCCTGCTCGGCAATGGCATCTTGTTTTTCAAGTGCAAATTGGCTGATAGATGCCGCTGCATCACCGCTAATCATTGCTTGCCGTAATGCAGCATTCTCTTCATGTGATTGGTGAATCAATAAAAACTCATAAATAGTGACTAAACCCACACCGGATACAATTCGCTCATACGAGATATGACCAAAGCGTTCTAAAACATGTTCTAGTAATGCTATTTGCAAGCTATCGGTAGGCGCAAAATCAGTGTGGCCACCTTCTGTCGCTAATACTCGCCAGCTGTCATTTTCTGGCAGCATTATCGCCTGCCCTAAACCTGTTCCTGCACCGATTACGGCTCTTGGCGCAGCTTCAGCTGGTTCACCTTGTTGCAAAGTAATAATTTCATCATCAGCAAGACAAGAAATACCGTGAGCCACGGCAGCAAAATCATTACATAAATGAACATGTTTAATGGAAAACTGTTCGGCTAATTGATCTGCATTAATTTGCCAAGGTAGATTGGTAATGGTGGCATTTCGACCTGACACCGGCCCCGCAACAGCAAAACAGGCACTATCAATTTTAAAGGGGACGGTACCCTTTAATTTGATTTGTTTATTTAAAGTATTTAAAGGGTACCGTCCCCTTTTAAAGTCTGATAAAAATGCAGCTAGCGCCTTATCGAAACTGCTGAAATGTTCACTAACCACTTCTTGCTCAAACACAACATTGCCCTGTTCCGTCGTTATTTGAAATAAGATCTTAGTGCCACCTAAATCGGCAGCTAGATAGTGCTTCATTAGTTTATTGACCAGCCGCCGCTTTATCCATAAACCAGTAATATTCACCTTGTGGTGCTAGGTGTTGAACTGGCAAACCTTCTACTGCATCGGTGATGATATCTTTAACAATCGGTGCTTTTGCTTGACCGCCAATAAATACAATGACCTGCCTTGCAGAATTAATTGTAGGGTAGGTCATGGTTACACGCCATGAATCAAATTTTTCAACATATAAACTTGTGGTTAATGTGTCCGTTACATCTAATGCCTGTGTGCCAGGAAATAAAGAAGCAATATGGCCATCTGGGCCTAATCCTAATAGCACTAAATCTAATGGCTCACCTTGTAATACTTCTGCCATTGTTGCGGCATAGTTAGTCGCCACCTCAGTGGCATCTACTAGCTCTGTCGGCATGCGATGTACGTTTTCTTGTGGAATAGGCAAGTGATCTATCATCGCTTGTCGTGCCATTTTAAAATTGCTGTCATCATGTGTTGGTAAGACACAGCGTTCATCGCCAAAAAACAAGTGAACACGTGACCAATCAATTTGCTCTAAATAAGGCGATGTGGCTAATTTTTGATATAAACCTTTAGGCGTAGAACCGCCAGCCAGTGCCACATAAAATTCACCGCGTTTTGCAATCGCTGAACGAGCAGAAGCGACAAATTGTTCTGTTGCAGCTTCGATTAAACTGGCACTATCAGCCATGATTTTTTGTTCGGCTTTCATCATTATTCCTTAAAATAAATCTAATTTAAGGAATAATGATAATGCTTGAAGCATGAAAAGACTATGATTGCTTGAAAATTAATCTTCTTTTAGTTTTTTCAATAGCATAGGAATAATAGGCGCTTGCACAAATAGAGTGAATAATACTACACCAAACGCAATCGATTGAATCGTCCACCAATAATCTAACTCTGAAGGAATTGATAAAGCTAACGCCAAAGTCACCGCGCCGCGCAAGCCACCAACAAACATTATGTGTTGATAGTTCATTGGAATGCGCTCAATATTTGGCAAAGTTGAAATTAAAGGCGCACCGCCAAAAACTCCTACTGCGCGCGCAATCAATACTGCTACAATTCCAATAAGCATCGCTAGCCAATTGTCTTCAAACATGCCAACCGTTATGGTTACACCCATTAATAAGAACATAATAGCCTCGGCAACATACACGCTAAACGACCAAAAATCATCAACAAAATTACGTTTTTCGTGATCTTGGAAATCATGATGAATAACACGCCCGAGCACAAAACCTGCAATTAATACGGACATCACGCCTGATACATGTACTGAATTGGCAACCAAAAATGAAGCATAAGCGGCAATCAATGTCACTATCGCTTGCTGTATATAATCTTCTAATAATCGCGATAAGAATAAGAAAATAAAACCAATAAATAACCCGATAATTGCTCCGCCAAAAAATACCACTAAAAATCGCAAGCTTGCATCAATTACGCTTATATCTTCCAGCGGGTGCATAGCGATATAAAGAAAGATGCTAAAGGTTACAATCGCGGTAGCATCGTTTAATAACGCTTCGCCATCTAATATCATGCACAAGCGTTCTGGCACACCTGCTTTTCTCAGAACTTCAAGTAGAGCAACCGGATCAGTAGCCGCAAGAATAGAACCAGTAAGTAATGCAGCAATCAAAGGAAAGCCTGTAGGATGGCCAATGCCATAATAAATCATCACGGCTGCAACAACCGTTGATAGCAACATGACAGGCAGCGCAAAAAAGAAAATAACTATAAAGTTTTTAAGAAACTGCTTCATATCCATCTTAAAGGCAGCTTCAAAAATAAGCAGCGGTAAAAAAACAAAAATAATTAGATCATGAAAACTATCGTAACGAACACCAGTATCAATACCTAAGTAAATAACAGCTTCACTGCCGATAAACCCGGTTACAACTAGTAGGCCTGCAAAAGGTACATTATATTTCTCCGCTACTGGTTTTAATAATAACGAGAGCAATAACATGACCGCCAATAACATCAAGCTTGTGCTGATTGTCATGTTCTACCCCTATTCTGCTGTTACATCTGGGAAAAGTTCATCCATTGCTAAACTACTGCCGTTACCTTGCACTATTCTCGCATGGCTACGATTTAAAGCGCGCGGGTTTTTCACGCCACAAGAATGGGCAATAATGCCCACTTCTTTCACCATATTGTTCACATAGCTTGTCACTCTAAGTGCTTTGGTTGGAGGGTGCAATCCTTTTTGAAATTTAGGATCATGGGTAGTTATCCCTGTAGGACACGTATTTTTATTACATTGCAAAGCCTGAATACACCCTAATGAAAACATAAAGCCTCGTGCACTGGTAATAAAATCAGCGCCGATACATAATGCCGAAGCAACAGCGGCAGGCGTGACTAATTTACCTGATGCAATCACTTTTATACGATCTCGTAAGCCATATTTATTAAGCATATCAATTAAGGCTGGCAAGCTTTCTCTTAACGACATTCCAACAGAATCAATCAGCGGCATAGGCGCCGCGCCCGTCCCACCTTCAGCACCATCAACAGTGATAAAATCAGGTGCTTCATCAATACCACGTTTTTTAATGGCGGAAACAAGTCGATCAATCTGCTTAGGCGACCCCATAACCATCTTGAATCCTGTCGGTTTTCCCGTCACATTCCTAACCCGATTGACCATATCAAATAAATCATCAAAACTGTTGATATCAACATGTCTATTAGGACTGATCGCATCTTTTCCTACTTCGATCCCTCGAATTTTAGCAATTTCTTCAGATACTTTTTCACCGGGCAAAATTCCCCCTTTACCGGGCTTTGCACCTTGACTCATTTTGATTTCAAACATTTTTACTTGTGTGTGTGCCGCTACCTCAATAAGTTTTTCGTCATTCAAATCGCCCTCTAAATCACGTACGCCATTTTTCGCCGTACCAATTTGAAAAACAATGTCTGCACCGCCTTGTAAGTGATAGGGTGACAACCCACCTTCGCCCGTATTCATCCAACAGCCTGCTTCTTTTGCACCAGCCGACAAAGCCAGTACGGCTGGTTTGGACAAGGCACCATAACTCATACCAGAAATATTAAATATTGAAGGTGTAGTGTAAGGATGTTTACTACTTGCACCAATGGTGACAGGCTTTGCTGGCACAGCATCTTCGCCTAAAGTGGGAAACATGCAATTCACAAATAGTACACGTCCAGAGCCATTGATATTATCCGTTGAACCGAAGGCAACAGTACTATCAACATTTTTAGATGCGCGATATGCCCAAGCCCTTTGTGCACGGTTAAAAGGAAGTTCTTCACGATCCATTGCAAAGAAATATTGACGGAAAAATTCACCAATATGTTCGAAGAAATAACGAAATCGACCAATGACAGGATAATTACGACGAATAGTCTGCTGCGTTTGGGTAACATCTATCACATAAGTGACCATCACCCAGAGTATCAACAAACCAATTGCCAGCACAAAAAGTGCAGCGATAACCTGTAATGACCCCATTAAAAAGTCCCCAAACCGCATTGATAATTCATTCACCTTACTGTTTCCTTATATTTAATCGTCATTTCCTCTATTATTCCAGACATCCGGTACAATGCTTTGTTACACTTTATACGCGCCTACATAAGACTGTAACCGTGTTGCTAGTTGTGCTACATCATTGCTCGCCTCGGACATTTGAATAGAACCTTCTGCAGTCTGCTCAGCAACTTGACTGATGTTAACAATATTTTTGTTAACATCTTCAGCCACTCTACTTTGCTGTTGTGCAGCCGCTGCAATTTGCATATTCATCTCATCAATTTTTGACACCATTTTAGATATTTCAGCTAAAGCAATCCCCGTTTCTTTAACTTTGCTCACACCTTGTTGCACATCAGAGCATCCTGTTTGCATCACTTTAACCGCCTGCGCTGAGCGGGTTTGAAGTTTTTCAATAATCTCTTTTATCTCTTGAGTGGAAGATTGTGTTCTGCTTGCTAATGTTCGAACTTCATCTGCCACTACGGCAAAGCCACGTCCATGTTCACCGGCTCGCGCTGCTTCTATCGCTGCATTCAACGCCAGTAAATTAGTTTGCTCAGCTATACTTTGAATAACCAATAATACCGAGCCAATACTTTCACTGTCTTGCTCTAACTCTGTAATCACAGTTGAGGCATTTTCCATATTACTGGCAATACCTTCCATCGTACGAATACTTTCATCAACAATGACTGTTCCTTTCTTAGTAATTTCATCCGCTTCTTTCGCAACCTGCGTACCATCATCTGCATTTCGAGATACCTCTTGTACAGAAACAGTCATTTGTGTCATTGCCGTTGCAACTTGTTCCGTTTCACTACGCTGTTGCATTAATTGCTGATTAGTCTGCTCCGTGATCACTGCCATTTGTTCTGAAGACGTGGCTAACTGATTCGCCGCACTAATAAACTCTTGTATTGATTTCCTAAAGTTGCCTAACATAGCATTAATTCCTTTGGCCAAATTCTTTGCAATGGCACTTTTCCCTTGTTCTAGTGGCTGGGTTAAATCAGCTTTTCCTTCAGCCATATCTTTGGCAATATAGGTAACGGAACCAGAACAATATTGAATAGGGCTTACAATAGAGTTTGCAAACCAACGCCCAGCTAACCAAGCACCAAAACCTATAATCACAAATAAAACACACCCAATACCTAATAACATTTCAGGCGATCTGATATTCATAAATGACCAACTAAGTACGATACCTACAATTACCGCAGGGATTAACGATAATAAGATGGATGTCCAAAGGATTATTTTCTTCATTGCCTGCTCTCTTTCTTAAAAAGTTATTGTCTACCGCTTTTATCGGCCTTTCTAGAAATAGCTTTAAGCAATATTTACAC